>DATKYS010000021.1 GCA_035528375.1 bacterium | reverse complement strand
GACGAGATGGAGGGGATGGCCGGCGAGGACGCGCTTCTGTTCCTGCTCTACTTCTCGAAGATTTTCGACTAGGCGCCGCCCACTCTCAGCAAAAAAAGGACGGCCCCGCGGCCGCCTTTTGATAAACGCGAAAGCTCACCTCTTCGGTGGGTCGGGTGAACCACTTTTCACAGTTCCAACCGTAATCTTCCCCCCGTTTGGTCCCTTGACCACAGTTTTAATAGTAACTTTCGGATCTTCGTTCATTTTTACCTCCACACCTTCCCTACCACCGTTACTTACTGTACAACGCCCGGCCAATAGTTCACTTATCGCTACGGCGTCCGCGGAATAATCCCCCCTTCGAGGCCTCGGAAGATTACTTCAGGTACATCCCCCTTCCGCGGGTGACCTCTCCGATGCGCCAGAGTGTCTCGCCGGCGGCGGCGAAGGCCCGCTCGTAGTCCGGCCACTTGGGCGCGGCGTCGAAGAACAGGAGCCCGCCCGAGGTCTGGGGGTCGTGGGCCAGGTGCACCAGCCGCTCGGGCGCCCCCTCCCGGACCGTCACCTCGTCGGCGTAGGCCTCCAGGTTCTTGAAGAGCCCGCCGGGCTTGAGCCGCTCGTCCATGGCGACCAGTACCTCGGGGGAGATGAGGGGCAGGGCGTCGAGGGAGATTTCCAGCCGGACCTGGGAATTCCGGGCCACCTCGAGGGCGTGGCCCGTCAGGCCGAAGCCGGTGACGTCGGTGACGGCGCGGGGCCCGAACTGCCGCATGATTTCCGCCGAGTAGCGGTTCAGCCGGGAGGCGACGGCTACCAGCCGCGCGAGGCCCTCGGGGGAGAGGTCGTCCGCCTTCTGCGCCGTGGCCAGAATCCCCGACCCCAGGGGCTTGGTGAGCGCGATAAAGTCGCCCGGCTCCGCGCCCGTGTTCTGCCAGAGCTCCTCCTCGCGGCAGATGGCGAACACCGCCAGGCCGTACTTGAACTCCACGTCGGTAACCGTATGGCCGCCCAGGAGCAAGGCCCCGGCCTCGTTCATCTTCTCCTGCCCGCCCTGGAGCACCTCGATCAGATACTCCAGCGGGAAGTCCCGGTCGGGGTAGCAGGCGATATTGAGCGCCCCCATGGGCTCGGCGCCCATGGCGTAGATGTCGGAGAGGGCGTTGGCGGCGGCGATGCGGCCGTAGTCCGCCGGGTCGTCCACCACCGGAGTGAAGAAATCCGTGGTGGCCAGGAGCACCCGGCCGTCGCCAAGCCGCACCGCGCCGGCGTCGTCGGCGTGGTGGATGGGCGAGAGCAGCCGCCTGTCGCTGACGGGGGGCAGGGCGTCCAGCACCTGCCGCAGGGCCGCGGGGCCCAGCTTACCCGCTCACCCCGAGCAGCGGACGCTCGCCGTCAGCCGCTTGAGCTCTTTGCGCTGATCACGGTCGTCGGGCATTGACCTCCTCACGGTCCGTGCAAGAATATGAAATCCGGCCCCGACAGTCAACCGGAGTAAAAACGGCGGGGACTAAAGTCCCCGCCCTACATTTCGAGCAGCGTAATACCCCGTAGGGGCGACCGTCCACGGTCGCCCGCGGGCGGGTGTGGACACCCGCCCCTACGCCATCGCACCGCGCCTGTCACGGGCCGTATTCCTACTCCTCCTCGATGGGGTCCAGGCGGTACATGACCCCGTCGTCCGCGCCGACGAAGATCATGTCGCCGTAATTCGCGGGGGATGCCTGAATCGGGGAATCGCTCACGTCCATCCGCCAGTCCTCCTCCCCGTCGTCCACCTGGAACAGCCGGCCGTCGTGGTTGCCGAAGACGACGGCATAGACCGGGCCGTAGCCGTCGGGCGCGCCGGTGACCGCCGCCCCGGAGTCGAACTCCGACAAAAGGGTGCCGTCCAGGTCCACGCACACCACGAGGCCGTCGTCCGTGCCGACGAAGACCGCGTCCGCCCCGTACCTCGGGCACGCCGCGCCCCGGATGGCCGAGCCCGCGTCGTAGCGCCAGTTCAGCGCGCCGTCCTCGGGATCGAGGGAGTAGAGGAAACCGTCCTGGGAGCCGACGATTATCTGCTCCATGAGCTTGAGCATCGGGGCGGTCACAGACCCGCCGGTGGCATAGCTCCAGACGTCCGCGCCGGTGTCCGCGTCCAGGGCGTACACGTACCCGTCGTCGCAGCCGAAGTAGACCCGCTCGGCGTCCACGTAGGGGTCGGACTCCACCCCGGCGGGGACCTGGGCCGTCCACACCACGTCGCCGTCGCCCGTCGTGATGCAGAAGACGTCCCCGGCGGTGTCGGCGAAGTAGAGCAGGGAGGCGCTGCTGAAGTAGGGCGTCGTCCGCACCGGGTCGCCCGCGTCGTAGGACCACCTCGCCACGCCGGTCCAGGTGTCCACGCAGAACACGCGCCCGGAGTCGGAGCCGAAGTAGATGTAACTGACGAGGAAGTTCTCCACGTCGGAGCGGACCGGGCCCCCGGTGGGGAAGGCCCACACGCGGCTCCCGTCGTCCTCGTCCAGGCAGTACACCGTCCCGTCGTCGGAGCCGAAGAAGATGTAGCCCCCGATGCGCACCGGCGTGGTGCGGACCGCCCCCTAGGTCTGGTACGTCCAGACGACCTCGAGGGGGTCCGGGGTCTGGCCGTCCGGTTCCGTGCCGCCGTCGCAGCCCGCCAGGAGGATTACCACAAGCGCCGCATAGATGAAAGTTTTACGGTAATACATAATGACCACCGCCCGCGCTACAGGCACTGAAAACACATCTACACCAAAGGCACTTCCCTGATCTATATTCATTATACACCCCCCGGTGTTGAGTTCAATAAAATATATTAAAGCGCCCACGGGTGTGTGGGTGGTCAGTAAAGCCCGGAGCAGGTTTGAAGGCGGCCGCGGCTCCCTCTCCCTCTCAGGGAGAGGGTTGGGGTGAGGGTCGGGGTATATTACGGAAACGGCGGCCCGCGGAGGGACCGCCCTACATCATCGCAGGGGACAGGTCGCAGGCCGGGGGCGCTGGTCGGACGCCGGCCGGACGCCGCCCCGGCTTGACAAACCGCGACCCCGGGTGCTTAACTCGGACTCGCGCCCTCAAAATGAAAGTTGGTTCTGATGCGCCCGACGGCGGTCATCTTCCTGCTCGTTTCAGCCCTGATGCTCTGTTTCGGCCTCCTCTTCTGCACAACCCCCGCCGACGGGGACGGTGACGGAGATGGCGATGGTGACGGAGACGGGGACGGAGACAACCCGCGCCTGGTCTGGACCTATGCCACCGGCGGGTCCGTGGTCGCCCGGCCGGTGGTGTACGAGGGGAGCGTCTTCGTGGGCAGTCGGGACGGCAACCTCTACTGTCTCGCCGCCGAGGACGGCGCGGAGGTCTGGCGCTTCACCGCCGACGGCCCCATTTTGGAGAGAGCCTCCGTGGAGTACGACCCGGGCGAGGATGTGCTGGTTTTCTTCAACAGCCACACCGACGACGGCCGGGAGTCCTCGAAGACCCTCTTCGCCCTGGACGCCGCCGATGGGACCGAGGAGTGGCACAAAAACCTCTCGGGCGTCCTGACCACCGGCCCCAACTGGCTCGGCAACGTCGTCGCCGACGGCCACTACGCCCCCTCCGACACCGACGACCTCTACTGCCTCCGCAGCGCCGACGGCTCGGTGGTCTGGCGCTACCATTCCGGCGCGTTCATGACCAGCACCGCCGGGAGCCGGTACATCTACCTGGCCGAGTTCAACGGGGGGAACTTCGTCACCTGCCTGGACGCCGTTGACGGCTCGGTCGTCTGGCAATCGCCGGCGACGAACTACATCCACCGCAGACCGGAAGAGCACGGCGACTTCGTTTACACCGCCGACGGCTACGGCGTCCTGGCCGCCCGGAACGCCGAGGACGGCGCCGTGGCCTGGGAGTATGCCTCGGGGGCGAACTTCCCCACGGAGCCCGTGAGCGACGGGACCTACGTGGTCTTCGCCGCGGACGACACGGTTTACTGCCTGGACGCGGCCTCGGGGGCCGAGGTGTGGGTCCGGACCTACGACGGGGCGGAGATTTCCGGCGTGGCGATTGACGATGGAAACGTCTTCTTCGGTGAGGGGAACACGGTGACCTGCCTGACGCTGGCCGACGCGTCGGTGATCTGGGAGCAGAGCGTGCCGGGGATAGTGGAGGACGGCGTCCCCGCCGTGGCCGACGGCTTCGTGTACATCGGCGATTTCGCGGGGCACGTGTACTGCCTGCGTGCCGACCCCGACGAGTAGGGCGGGGAATCCTTTCCCCGCCGCGGGCGACCGTGGACGGTCGCCCCTACGGGTTATCGCCGTGAATGGATGTAGGGGCGGGTGTCCACACCCGCCCGTTTAATCATCAACCCTATTGCGCCGAAATGTAGGGCGGGGTTTCCTAACCCCGCCGCTTTCGCCTCGTACCACCCCACCCCCCTCCCTAGCCCGTAAGCGCGCTTCCCCCCAGAGGGGGGAGGGGACAGGCGGCGACCCTCACCCTAGTCTGTGCCTGCGATGACGTATGGGCGGGTGTCTAAACCCGCCCGCGGGCGACCTAAACGGCGCGCCGTCGGTCGGCCTCTACGAGCTTGACGCGCGATTCAAACCTTCCACCCCAAAAAAGGGCCCCGAGGGGCCCCTTTCAAGGAAATTTTAGGCTCAGTTCAAGAGGTTGACCAGCTCCGAGTGCTGCTTGCGGAGCTTGCGCAGCGCCGTGAGCTCCACCTGGCGGATGGTCTCCGTGGAGTAGCCGAGCTGATCGCCGGTGTCGGCCAGGGAGTGCCGCTCGCCGTCCACGAAGCCGTAGCGGATGAGGAGGACGCGGCGCTCGCGCTCGGTCAGATCGCCCAGGGCCTTCTTGAGCGAGTTCTTCAACAGGTACTCGTGCCAGAGGTCCTCGGGGGCCTGGAGCTCGTCGTCGGAGAGGGTCTCCATCATGGGGTTGGTGTAGTTGCCGTAGGTCCCGTCGAGGGAGAGGGCGCCGGAGGCCAGGTTCATCAGCTCCTCGACCCGCTTCCGGGGCATGCGGGCCTTGGCGGCGATGGCGATGGAGTCGGGCTCATCGCCGTTCTCGGACTGGAGCTCCTCCTTGGCGCGCAGGATGCGCTTTATCTGCCGGTCCTTGTCGAAGGGGATGCGCACGGTGCGGCGCTTGTTCACGATGGCCCGCTCGACGGCCTGACGGATCCACCAGGTGGCGTAGGTGGAAAAGCAGGTGCCCAGGGAGGGGTTGAACCCCTCGGCGGCGCGGATCAGGCCGATGTTGCCCTCCTGGATCAGGTCCTGCATGGGAAGTCCGCGGTCGCAGTAGCGCTTCGCGATGGAGATGACGAGGCGCAGGTTGTTGCGGATTATCTCGTCCCGTGTGCTTTCGCCCCTCTCCTCGGTCTCGTCAATGAGGTCCACGAGCTCCTGCCGATTGAGCACCCGGTGCTTCCCGGCCTGCTCGAGGTAGGCCCGTAGGCTGGAATCCTCTGTGTCGGCGTATCTCATGCTTCGGGGTTCCTCCCAATGTGGCTCTAAGCCGTTGGGTTTATTAAAGCAACTACCGTGCCACCGGGTCGCCGGGCGGGTGGGAGTTCCACAACTCGTTGATTATCAGGCGGTATCGGTCAAGAACACCGCGAAGTGCCCCCCGGAACGACCCCGAATCGTGCAGTTTTGTGCACTGTGTCAACGGTCACATCTGTATACGGAAGTACACTAACGCGGGGTTGCCGCAAATCGCCGCCCGAGCTATAATGTCTGCGACGGCCGTTGCTTTTATACGCCGGCGAGGGGTGAACGTTCCCCCCGGCACCGCCCGACGAGAACGGGGAGGAGATGAAAAGAAGCTCTTTACTCCGGCTGCTGCCCGTCCTTTTGCTCGTGGCCTGCGACACGGGCACCGAACCCGAGGGCGTGCTCTTCTCCGACGACTTCTCCGGCCACGGCGACGGCAGCTTCCCCGACGGCTGGACGCAGTTCGACATGCTCCTGCGCGGAGATTCGCCGCGCGGGCTCTGGTACGTGCAGGACGAGGAGCTCGTGGAGGCCAACGACACCTGGGGAGGCTACAACGACCCCGACGTGTACTACCAGGAGGGGACGGTCCTGTTGGCCGGCGACGAGAACTGGGGGGATTACCGCCTCACCGTGGACGTCACCCCGGCGGTCACCGGTGGGCTGGCGGTGTACTGCCGGACCAAGGTCATCGAGAACAAGCGGCTGGAGTACTACCGGGTCTTCATCACCGACGACGGGGCCTACGGCGGGCCCTTCTGGCGGCTGGACCACCGCGGCGGCGGCGAGTACACCGTCCTGGCGCGCAACCCGAACTTGGGGTACATCCCCGGGGAAACCTTCCGCGTCATCATCGAGGTCACGGGCAACATCGTCCGCGTCTTCGCCGGCAACCTGAACGACCTGGTGCTGGAGTGGGACGGCGGCGATAGCTACAGCTTCTGCCACCAGGGGCGGATCGCGCTGATGGCCTTCCGCAACCCCGGCATCGCCTTCGACAACGTCCTGGTCGAGGAGCTGTAGGCGGCCCGCCGGGGAGGGTATCCATACCCTTCTTTTTGCACCGTTCTCCCGGCCCGTGTGATCCACACGCTGCGATGATGTAGGGGCGGACCTTTAGGTCCGCCCGTTTTGCCGATACACCGTAAATACGGGCGACCGTGGACGGTCGCCCCTACGCGATGTTGTGCGGTTCGTGACGTAGGGCGGGGATTTGCCAGGGGCATAGCTCGCTTCGCTCGGTTCCCATCCCCGCCGCTTTCACGCCTCGACCCGCACCCCGACCGTCACCTGCCCTTTAAAACCTCCAGAATCTTGTCCCGGACCACCCTCGGCTCGAAGGGCTTGAAGAGGACGGTCTTGAGCCCGTCACCGCGCGCCTTCAACAGCGAATGGGTCGGGTCGTAGCCGAAGCCGGTCATCAGAATCACCTCGGTCCCGGGGCAGCGATCCTTTATCTCCGAGTAAACCTCGTAGCCGGTCTTCTTGGGCATCATGATGTCGGTGACGACCACGTCCCAGGGCGGTCCCTGGGTGGCCTTGCGCACCACCTCCTCGCCGTCCACGGCGGTCTCCACGGCGAAGCCCTCCTTGGTGAGGTACTCGGCCAGGAGCAAGCGGATGGTGGGCTCGTCGTCGGCGATCAGGACGCGGTAGCGCCGGGGGAGGACGCAGACATCCCCCGCGGCGTAGGCCTTCTCCACGTCGCCGGTGAAGTCCACCATGGCGACCTCGCCGTCCACCTCGGTGACGCGGTAGCCGGTGCCGTGGGCCAGCTCGGTGAAGCGGGCGGTGATGCCGCTGATGCGCCGGGCCTCCCGGAGCGCGATGGCGAGCTTCTCCCGCAACAGCCCCAGGTCCGGTTTCTTGGACGAAAGGGACCGCTCGGCCAGGGAGCAGGCGGAGATGATGCTCTCCAGGGGGTTGTTCACCTCGTGGGCCACGCCGACGGCGGCCTCGGCCAGGGTCTTCTGCTTCTCGGCGACGATGAGCCGGGCCTCCAACAGGAGGTACTCGCGCAGGTCCTTGGAAATCCCCACGGTGCCGATGAACCGGCCGTCGGAGTCGTAGAGGACGTTGGCGGAGAGGAGGATGGGAATCTCCTCGCCGGACTTGGCCCGGGCGTTGGTCTGGAAGTCGGCGATGGAGCCCTGTTCGCGCAGGACGCGCGTGATGTGGTCGCGGTCCTTCGCCTTGGCGTAGAGCTCGCCGGCGTGGCGCCCGAAAATCTCCGCGGTCGTGTAGCCCAGAATCTCCTCGGCGGCGTGGTTGAAGAGGACGAGGCGGCCGTGGGAATCGGTGGCGACGATGATGTCGGCGGAGTTCCCGATGAGGTTCTGCAGGTAGCGGCTGGCGGAGGCCAGTTCCGTCTGGAGCCGGTCGGCGGCGATGAGCCCGGCGGCCATGTTGGCGAAGAGCTCCAGGACCTTGAGGGAGTCCCGGGTGGGGCGCCGGCCGTCGAAGGGATCGTCCACCGAGAGTGTGCCGACCAGCCGCCCCCGGGGTCCACGCAGCGGGACGAAGAGGAGGTCCCTGGGGTGCCAGTTTACGTACTCCCCCTCGGGGAGGCTGCCCGCGATGCCGACGTCGCGCCCGAACAGCCTCTCCGACTCCGGGAAGGGGATGAAGTAGGACGCCCCGATGCGGAACCGCTCGTCGAAAATTTTTCGCCGCTCCCCTGGGGAGAGCGGCTTCGTGTTTTCCAGCGCCAGGGCCTCGTCCCCGATGAGTCCGGCGTGGCCGTAGCCCAGCACGCACAACTCGTCGTCCAACAGGGTGATCACCGCCCGGCGGTAGGTGCGGATGTCTATGATCACCTGACAGATGAGGTGCAGCCGGGCGGAGAGGTCCTCGGTGGTCTGTAGCTGTGCGCTGGCCCGCAGAAGCGTCCTCAACCGGGCCGCGGACTGCCGGTAGTCCTCGATCCGGCGGCGCAGACGGCCCAGCGTCTCCAGCACCGTCCGCCGCAGCGGACCCGCGTCGGTCAGAACCTGATCCAGCTTCTCCCGCAGTTCCTCGTAACGCAAAGCGGCTCCCGAGTCACCCGCCGGCGGTGCGCCGCCTTTTTTAAGTGTAGCACCGACCGGGAAATCCGGCAACCCTACGGGGCCAGGCCCCGCAGTTGACCGATGAGCTCCCGACAGTGCGCCTCGTCCCGGCCCGTCTTCTCCAGAATCATGGCCACGCGCTCCACGCGCGGGTCCCGGACCAGCGCCCGGAACGGCTCCAGACCGATTTTCCCCTCCCCCAGGTACGCGTGGCGGTCGGTGCGCGAGCCGAGCTCCTTCGATGAATCGTTGAGGTGAAAGCAGCCCAGCCGGTCCAGGCCCACGACGCGGTCGAATGCGTCCAGCACCGAAGCGACCTTCTCCGGTGTCGAGAGGTCGTAGCCGGCGCCCCACAGGTGGGCCGTGTCCAGGCAGACGCCCGCCGCCGGCCCCTTTTCGTCCAGGCCGCCCAGGAGGAAGGCCAGCTCCTCGAAGGTCGTCCCCAGGCAGGTCCCCGAGCCCTCGGAGTCTTCCAACAGGAGCGTCGGCGCGCCGGGGGGGTTCTTTTCCATCACCCGCGCGAGCCCGGCGACGATTTTTTTCAATCCCGTTTCGGGCCCGGTCCCCAGGTGCTTGCCCGGGTGAAGGACCAGGTAGTCGGCGCCGACGGCAGTGGCCTTGGCGAACTCCGCCGCCAGCGCCGCGAGGCTTTTGGTAAAAACGTCGGCCTTGGGGCCGCCGAGGTTGATGAGGTACCCGGTGTGGACCACGACGGGGCCCTGCCCCAGCTCCACCCTCCGCTCGCGGAACCGGGCGATTTTGGCCGGGTCCCACTCCGAGTAGCTCCAGCTCGAGGGCGAATCCACGAAAATCTGGTACGCGTCCGCCCCCACCCGGCGGGCGAGCTCGGGCACCGCGTCTATCCCCTTCCCCACCGAGAGGTGCATCCCGAAGCGCATGGCCTCCCTTCGACCGAGAGAGCGGTCATTTTAGCCCAAAACGCCCCGGAGGTCATCCGTCGTTTTGGGGGTCCCCCTGCCGCCTTCGGTCGGTTATACTTGGGGCGGATACACACCGCAAAACCTCCGGTCCGCGACCGGAAAACCGGGATTTACCATGTACCTCTGTCGGAAGTGCGGCGCCGAGTTCATAGACCCCCTGGGCGGACGCTGCCCGGCGTGCGGCGTCCGGGTGAAGCCGAGCTGGAAGGAGGAGCGGGCGGGCGAGGCCAGCATGCCCCCCGGGAGGTCGGAGGTCGAGCCTGCGGTTGAACCCGCGGCCGAATCCACGGTCGAGTTCAGCCTGGAGACCGGGGAGACCCCGGAGCCGGAACCGACGGTCATCTTTAAAAGGCTCTTCCGCTCGGCGGAGGCGGAGCAGCCGGTGGACCAATTTCCCGATGCGGGTGTCTACGGCCCTCCCCGGGATTACGGCGGCACGGCCGCGCCGTCAACGCCGAGCCCCCGCCGCGTCGTGACGGGCGTCCTCCTGCTGTCGGTCATCATCATGGCCCTTCTGGGCGTGTTGGCGGTGGTCTTCTTCCTCCTGTCGGGCGACTGCGACCTGGAGGAGGCGGTCAGTGGGCTCGCCGGAGGCGAGAAGAAGGCGGCGGGCGAGTCGGAGTCGCTCTGGCGCGACCGGGCGGCGGAGATGCGCGAGGCGGGGTACGAGCCGGTGGCCGGGCTCCCGCCGGACCTCTGGCCCGCGGCCGACCTGACCCTCTGGTTCGTCGGGGACGACGCCATAATCTACTACGAGGCGGTGAAGGACAAGGAGCTCAGGGTTCTGCCGCTGCCCGAGGGCGTGAGCGACCTCGGCGATATTCACCCGACGCCCGACGGAACCGGCATCGCCGCCGTCCTGCGCACACGGGACGGCCTGGGCGTGTACCGGCTCACCACGGGCGGTGGGGCGGAGCTGCTCCTGGACGGCGAGGCGCTCTTCGAGCGGCTGATGAAGGCGCACTCCGGCGAGGAGGGGTACGTCCGCGAGCTGAGCCGGGCCCGGTCGTCGGGCGAGCTCCTGCGCCAGCCGCGGCTCGACGAGGCGGCCGAGACCCTCTACGTGGCCGCCGGCCCCCCCGGCGACTACGAAATCTGGACGGCCGACCTGGAAACCGGGGCCGTCGAGCCCTTCGAGTCCTACAACACCAACCTCATCCCCTGCGTCGCCGCGGACGGCGTACTCTACTACCAGCACAACTCGGCGGGGCCCGGCGAACCGGCCCTCGTGTACGCCGAGGACCAGGCCACCGGGGACTACGAGTTCATCATGACTGCGGGCAACGAGGGGGGGATGATTTCCTTCGACCTCGGGGAGGACGGGACCTTCGCCTACCTCGGCGTGGATTATCAGGACACGCCGGTGGCTTTCTACCAGCGGCCCGGGGAGGCCTTCAGCGAAAACTTCAAAGTGCCGGGGGACGCGCCGGAGAGCGTGGCGGTGGGCCCCGGCGGGGTCGTCGTCGTCGCCGGAGCCTACGAGGGCCGGGACAACGTCATTTTCTTCAACCTGGACGACCTCGAGGGGGAGGACATGCCGCAGATTCGGTACTGGACGGGCATTTCCGACATCCGATCGGCCTGCCTCGGTCCGCCGCTGGCGGCGCCCTAGGTCAACCCCGACCCCCGCGGGACGGCAAACCGCGCATCCCCTAACCCACCCCCGGGAGGAGCATGGCTTCCGCACCCAACCTGGAAGACCTCGTCCGGCGCGACTACGCGAGCCTCGTGGAGGAGGAGCGGCTGGACACGGAGCAAGGCGTGGCCGAGCTGATTCTGGCCCAGTCCATCGAGGGCCACGCCCACACCGGCGCCGGGGCGTTCCACAAGCGCCGCTACCCCGACCTCGTCACCCACCGCATCGTGGAGCTGTTGGGCTGGAACGTGAGCGACTGCCGCCGGGCCCGCCAGTCCCTGATTGACGAAATCACCGACTGGGTGGAGGCCGCCGTCGGGGGGAACCCGAGAAAGAGGCTGGTGGACGCGGCCGGCCATCCCCTCCTGCGGGTGCCCTGGCTCGCCGGGATCGAGGTGGAGCCGCGCGAGGTGCTGCGGGGGATGTATATCGGCGGGCTGCGCGACGACGAGGCGGTGCGGGCCCGCGCCGAGAAGGCCCACGGCGTGGTAATCGGCGGCGGCAGGTGCTTCGTCGTGGACACCCGCGTGATGAAGGAAATGGGCGAGGACCCGGACCGGCTGGCCCACGAGGCCCACGACGAGGCCCGGCTCGACGAGTTCCGCCGGGCGGGGATGATAGCCGACGCGGGGAAAATCACCGTCGCCGACGTGGACGACGGCCCCTACGAGTACGACTACATCCGCTACCGCGTGGGACCGGGGCACTCCGACGACGCGTCCATCATCGGGGCGGGGCTTCTTTACGGCACGAGCACGGCCCTGGGCGCCTGGCTGGCCGATGCCGTGGACACCCTGGAGAAATTCTCCTCGCGCTTTTCCGACCAGGACGACGAGCTGGCGATGACGGTGGGCGAGCGGGTCCCCGAGGCGAAGGTGCCCGAGGCGGACCTTCTGCTCTACGTCGTCCTCTGCGCCATCGCCCCGGGGAAGGAGGAGAAGGTGCCCGACTCGAGCACCCGCCACCTCCTGTCCGTCTACCCCAAGACGGAAAAAAGCCTCCTGCGCGCCCACCTGGATTTTCTCGAGGGCCTGCGCGGTCCGACCCAGCCGATGAGCCACGGCCGGACCACCACCCACGATTTCTACGCCTACCTGGTCCGGCGGCTGTCGGAGCTCCAGCGCAAGCCGTCCGTCCTCCCCCGGCGCGAGGCGGAGGGGCTCATGTCCACGGGGTTCGCCGTGGTGGGTCCCGAAGCCGGGCTGGCGGAGATGGCGGCGCTCTTCGCCGATCCCGAGGTGGAGCTCCTGGTGGTCTGCGGGAAGGACGGCGCGCCGAGGGGCGTCGTCCGGGCGGCGGACGTGCTGCGCCTCGTCGGCGGCTCCGGGCCGGCGGGGTGATTGACCCGAGCGATTCGGAATGAGCTCCAGCGGGCCCGCGGGCCCGTTTTTCATTGACGTGACCGGGCCGGGGTGAGGGCTTCCATATTAAAAAAACGGGCGGGTGTGGACACCCGCCCCTACGGCTAAGGTGTGAATCGCGCGTCAACCTCGTAGGGGCCGACCTTCAGGTCGGCCCGCGGGCGGGTCTAAAGACCCGCCCCTACGTCATCGCATTTCGCGGCGGCCCGCGGGGGGGCCGCCCTGCATCATCGCAAACAGGGTGAGGGCTACCTTAGAAATAAACGGGCGGGTGTGGACACTCGCCCCTACGGCTAAGGTGTGAATCGCGCGTCAACCTCGTAGGGGCCGACCTTCAGGTCGGCCCGCGATTTCCCTCTCCCCGTGGGAGAGGGGCAGGGGTGAGGGCTGCCTTAGAAAAAAACGGGCGGGTGTGGACACCCGCCCCTACGTCATCGCAACCGGCGAGGTACGGGCCGTTGTGGGGAGCCGTCCGGCTCCCCCTTTAAATGCTATACTCGGAACGCTGCCGAATCCCGAGAGCCAGCCAATGACCAAAATCCTCGCCGTCATCCCGGCCTACAACGAGGCGCCGCGCATCGCCCCGGTGATAGAGGGTATCCTCGCGCACCTGCCCGAGGTGCTGGTGGTGGACGACGCCTCCACCGACGACACGGCGGAAGAGGCCGCCGACGCCGGGGCCCTGGTGCTGAATCTCCCCCCGCCCAACCACGGCAAGGGGCACGCCTTACGCCAGGGGTTCCGCTACGCCCTGGCCGAGGGGTACGACGTCGTGGTCACCCTGGACGCCGACGGCCAGCACCAGCCGGAGCTGATACCGGCATTTTTACAAAAGCTCGCCGCCGGGGCGGACCTGGCCTACGGCGACCGCCTGACCGATCTGGGAAAGATGCCCGCCGCGCGCATCTTCTCCAACCGCGTAACCACCCGCCTGGTAGGTTTCCTCGCCGGTGCGAGAATCGAAGATTCCCAGTGCGGGATGCGGGCGATACGCCGCTGGGTTCTGGAAGCGGCGGTAACCAGTGCGGACCGCTTCGCCGCAGAGAGCGAGCAGCTCGTCCGCGCCGCCCGCGCCGGGGCCAAGCTCGCGCCGGTGACCATCCCCACCCTGTACCTGAAGGATTCCGACAGCAAGATGCGCGTGGTCGCCGACACCCTGCGCTTCGTCGGCGTGTGGTTCCGCCTCCTGGGCGAGCTGTGGTAGCCGGCGTAGCACGCTGGACCGCTGTTCCGCGGGGAGAGGTCGGCGTAGTTCGTGAACCCGTATCCGCGAGCGGTCCCATTTAAACGGATATAGGGCACTGGTGGTTGATAGGCCGGTGCGCGACGTAGGGGCCGACATGCGATCGGCCCGCGGGCGGGTGTGGACACCCGCCCCTACGTCATTGCAAACAGCAAGGCGCGGGTCGGGGTGAGGGTTGGCGCAGCCCCCCTCTCCCTGTGGGAGAGGGGCAGGGGTGAGGGCTTCCTTATAAACGTGGCAGGGAAGGGATTCCCCGTCCTACATTTGTTCAAAAAATGACGAGCGGGTGGAGACACCCGCCCCTACGTCCCACCGTCAATCCGTCCCGTAGGGGCGACCGTCCACGGTCGCCCGCTCGTACAGCCGACCGTGGGCGAGGGGATTTACAGCAGCCGCTGCTGCAACCGCGCCCTGGGGTGCGCCCGGTCGTAAACGTCCCGCCACCGCTCAACCGCCACCCGCGCGTAAACCGCCGTCGTGTCCAGGCTCGCGTGCCCCAGCATCTCCTGGATGAGCCGCAGGTCCACCCCCGCTTCGAGTAAATGGGTGGCGAAGCTGTGCCGCAGGACGTGGGGCGAGACGGCGCGCCCGATGTCCGCCCGCACGGCGTACCGCTTGACCAGCCGGTCCACGGAGCGGTCGGTGAGCGGCCCGCCGCGGCGGTTCAGAAAAAGCTGCTCGGACTTTGGGGCGAGCGCCTCCCGCAGCTTTATGTAATCTGAAATCGCCGCCGCCGCCGTCTCACCGCAGGGGACGATCCGCTCCTTCTTCCCCTTCCCCCGCACGGTGACCAGCCCCCGGCCGAAGTCGAAGTCCCCCGCCATCACGCCCGCCGCCTCCGACACGCGCAGGCCCGCGCCGTACAGCAGCTCCAAGAGCGCCACATCCCGCGCCCGCAGCGCGCACCCCTTTTCGTAACCGGCGAGCGCCGGCCCTATGTCCCGCTCGTACAGCGGACCGCCGTTGCCGTTGAGAAAGAGCCGGGCCGATTGCGGATCGAGGGTTTCGCGCAGCTTCACGTACCCCGCCAGCGCCAGGCGGACCGGTTCCGGCAGCCGCAGCTCCCGGCAGATTTCCGAGTCAATCACGCCGTAGCCCGCGTCCACCTCTTCAACCTTCAACTTCGCCAAAACCGCCGGGGTGAGCTCCAGCTTTTCGCGCATGAGCCCCAAAACCCGGTCGCGCTCCTCCAGCGGCAGCGGACCCCGCGGGGCCTCCACCAGCCGCGTCGCCTCCTCCACCGTGAGTACGCCGGGAAGCGGCCGGAGCAGCCCCTTCCCCCGGGGGAGGGACTTCGCCGGGTTGCCGCCCAAAAAGCCCCGCTTGACCAGCCAGCTCCCGAAGGAGCCCAGCGCAGACCGCCGCCGGGCCAGCGTGGCGTCCGAGTCGCCCACCTGCCGCCGCTGTGACATGTAAATCCGCAGCTCCAGCGCCACGAACCGGCCCAGGGTCACCGGCGCGCCGAAGGCGGAGAGGTTTTTCAGGAAAGCTTCCAGCTCGCCCCGGTACGCGCGCAGGGTGTGCGGGGAAAAGCCCCGCAGGACCGCGAGCTCGGCGAGGTATTCCTCCATGAAATCTGAAAGCGGCCGGTCGTCCATCGGGGCCATTGTAATACGCCGGGCCGACCGCCGCCAGACGGCCCTTGACGGACCGGCGGACGGTTGTGAATTTGTATTGAGGCGGGTGTCCGGACCCGTTCGCGAGGTCAGCGGCCGCCGTGCGCCGAAATGTAAGGCGGGGATTTTAACCGAGCGAAGCGAGCTATGCCCCCGGCAAATCCCCTCCGCGGCGGCCCGCAGGGGATGCATCCCACGGGGCCGCCCTACATCGCGCCTATTGCGATGACGTAGGGGCGGGTGTCCACACCCGCCCGTTTGGTTATCCACCACTGTTTGCCAAAATGTACGGCGGGGATTTTAATCCCCTCCGCTTGCCCTCACCCCGTTTGCGATGATGTAGGGGCCGACCGACGGCGCGCCGTTTAGGTCGGCCCGCGGGCGACCGTGGACGGTCGCCCCTACGAGGACGGAAAAAACTCACACCGTTTCAGGCCGCGATGGGCCGCTTTTCGTCCGGGTCCTCGAAGGCGCCCTCGGACTCCACCACGGCCTTGAAGGCGGCGATGGCGCACTCCAGGTGGCGCTCCCCGGGCTCGACGGTGGTGAGCAACTGCGTGGCCAGCCCCGGGGCGACGAAGATGCGCATGATTTTCGACTCGGGGTGCCGGCCGGCCAGACGGATCCACTCGTAGGCCACCCCGGCCACGAGCGGGATGAGGGCGATGCGGATGAGCGCCGCGTAGATGAAGTAGATGCCCTGGAGCGCCGGGATGGCGAAGACGGCGGAGTGGACCAGCACAAGGGCGATGAGCATGAAGACGAGGAAGCCGGTGCCGCAGCGGGGGTGCAGGCGGCTCTTGGTGGAGACGTTGGCGATGGTGAGCTCCTCGCCGGCCTCGAAGGCCGCGATGGTCTTGTGCTCGGCGCCGTGGTAGCGGAAGAGGTCCCGGACGTCTTTCATGGCGCGGATTCCGACCAGATAGATGAGGAACACGAGGACTCGCAGGCCGCCCTCGATGAGGTTGAACCAGATGCCGCCCTCGGGTCCGACGGCCGGCCAGAGGGCGAGGATGCCCCGGGCGGCCCACAGGGGCCCCAGGATGAAGAGCGCCACGCCGATTACCAGGCTGGGCAGGAGCAGGAACGCCGCGCGCTTGCCCGAGATGAGCCCCGGCTTCTCGTCTATGCCCTCGATGGACCGCCCTTCCTCGGCGGCCTTCTTCTTCTGCTCCTCCTTCTCGGCGAAGTCGGCCGAGGCGGTGAGCGCCTTGGTGCCCAGGACGGCGGAGTCCAGGAGCATGGAGGTCCCGCGGAAGAGGGGCCACTTGAAGATTTTCCAGCGGAAGAAGCTGGGGAGGGGGAGCTCGGTGAGCTCCAGGCGCTCGTCGTAGGGGCTCTTGAGGGCCATGAAGCACTTCTTGCGGCCGCGCATCATCACGCCGCCCACGACGGCCTGACCGCCGACCAGCTTCCTCTTGGGCTTTTTTTCCTTGTCGGGCATGGGTTTTCAGACCTATCCACATAAATCCGGTCGGAAATAACGTTTCGGACGAAACGGCAATCTCGACCGGATTATAGTACAAATCCCGGGAACTCTCCACCGGAGTCCCGGCTTCGGTTGAAGAACGTCCGGCGACCCGCCGGCGGGAATGGAATCAGCCTGCCGGTCCGGCGGAGCGAACAGGCCCGGCGTATCGAAAAAGCTGCCGAACGGGGGAGAGAAAACCTGCCTCAACTTACTGCTGAAGTCTGCCAAAGCTGCCCCGGGGCCGAATTTGACAGCTTCCCGGCCTCTCGCGCGGGCGGCTCGTTCTAAAGGTCGTTCAAAGTACCGCCACACCCCGGCCTCTCGCGCGGGTAGCTTTTTCGCCACCCGGGCTCCAATCCGGATCGGGAACGTCGTCCACGGCCCGGGATGAATAGCGGGTCGAACCACCCGCATCCGGTCATGCCTCGGATTGCGCGCCGCCCCCGCAACGAACCGTCCCCTCGACCCGCCCACGACGCTACATTCGCGTGGAGCCCCATCGGCGTCCCGCCGACCCGCTCCGGTCAGATTACGCCCAGCGCCTTCCCCGCCTTGCCGACGGCGGCGATGGCCCGGTCTATCTGCTCGTCGGAGTGGGCCGCGGTGAGGCTGATCCGTATCAGGGCGCCCCCGGGCGGCACCGCCGGGCTGATCACCGGGTTGACGAAGACGCCGTCATCCTGGAGGAGCCTGGTCATCTTGAAGGCGGTCAGGTCATCGCCGACCACCACGGGGATGACCGGTGTCTCGGAGCCGTAGGTGTCGAATCCGAAGGCGTCGAGGGCGCCCTTCATCCGCCGGGTGTTGTGCCAGAGCTTGTCTATAAGCTCGGGTTGCTCGAGCATGATGCGCAGGGCCTCGAGGGCCGCCGCCGCCGCCGAGGCCGGTATGCTCGCCGAGAAGATGAGCGCGCGGCTCACGTGCTGGATGTAGTCGAGCACATTTTCATCCCCGGCCACGAACCCGCCGATGGAGCCCAGCGTCTTGGAGAAGGTGCCCATGATCAGATCCACCCGGTCGGCTAGGCCGAAGTGGACGGTGCAGCCCTCGCCGCGGGGGCCCATCACGCCGATGGCGTGCGCCTCGTCCACCATCACCGCCGCGCCGTACTTCTCCGCCAGCTCCACTATCTGGGGCAGCGGGGCGATGTGCCCCTCCATGCTGAAGATGCCGTCCACCACCACCAGCTTGCCCTTCACCGGCGGAATCCAGAACAGCCGCTCCTCGAGGTGCTTCATGTCCATGTGGCGGAACTTGAGTATCTTGCCAAAAGCCAGGCGGGAGCCCTCCACGATGGAGGCGTGGTCCAGGCTGTCTATGACCACGAACTCGCCCCGTCCGACCAGGGAGGATATGACGCCCAGGTTGGTCAGAAAGCCGGTGGAGAAGACGAGGGCCCGCGGCTTTTTCACCAGCTTGGCCAGCTCGTCCTCAAGCTCGAGGTGGATGTCCAGGGTGCCGTTCAAAAACCGGGAACCGGCGCAGGATGTGCCGTATTTGTCCATGGCCCGCTTGGCCGCCTCTATCACCCGCGGGTGTTGGTTGAGCCCCAGGTAGGAGTTGGAGCCCAGCATCAGCACTTTCTTGCCGTTCATCACCGACTCGGGACCGACGGAGGAGAGGGGGCGGAAGTAGGGATAAACCCCCGACGCGCGGGCCTCGTTGGCCCGGGTGAACAGGCTGCACTTTTTTAGAATGGCCTTTTCGGGCATCGTCGCTCCGTGGGTGCGTAATCGTATCCCGCGTATCTTAGCACAAACGGAAAGGGCCGGTCGAAGGGGGAACCGCCGCTCCGAGGAGCCGTACCGCCCCGCCGCTGCACCCCCCTCCCCGGCCAGTGCCCAGTAATCTGCGATGATGTAGGGGCGACCCTCTGCGGTCGGCCTCGGGCCGACCTGAAGGTCGGCCCCTACGAGGTTATTGTGCGATTGTAAATTTAGGGCGGGGAAATGAGCGAAGCGAGCTATGCGAAGCAAATCCTTTCCCCGCCGTTTATTTAGGACGAATTGGGGGTCATTGATTTTCGCTGCTTTTACCCTCACCCCGGCCCGTCGGCGCGCCGCTCCCTAAAAGGGAGATGGGGACGCTGCACCCCCCTCCCTAGCCCTCCCCCCAAAGGGGGAAGGGGACCGCTGCACGCCTCACAACGATTTGCGGTGGCGTAGGGGCGGGGCTCCGTCCCCGCCCGCGGGCGACCGCAGAGGACTCGTCCTACGGGTCGCCCCTACGGATTGGATTCGCCATTAATGTTCGTAGGGCGGGGAGTCCTTTCCCCGCCGCGGGCTACCGATTTCCCGTCCGGCTTTTTAAAAAAATGCAAAAAAAGACCGCGTTCTTGACGGGGACGATATTTGAGTATATTATTTGCTTCGCTTAGCGCTATCACATTGGTAAAAAACGTGAAGGAGAGGACATGAAAAAGTGCATCCTCCTCTTGTTGTTCGCCGTGGCGGCGGTTTTCGCCGCGAACGCCCTGCATGCGCCCGCCGAGGAGCCGCCTGAGGCCTTCGTCATCACGCCGGGCTTCGAGGACAACGTGGCCGGCTCGGGCGCCGGCTATTACTTCTTCGACACCACCGAGCCCTCGGACCCCATCTTCCGCTACTGGTGGTTCCACCAGTGGGGTTCCCAGGGCTGGGCCGACAACGACGCCTACTGGACCACGACCATCCCCTTCGACGTCCGCTTCTGCGGCGTGGACTACCCCGCCGGCTCGCCCCTCTACGTGGGCTCCAACGGCATGGTGGGCTTCACCGAGGCGGGGATGGATGAGCCGATCAACCAGGAGCTGCCCGATTCCGCAGCACCCAACGCCATCATCGCCGGCTGGTGGGACGACCTGGACGGCAGCTCGGGCGGCAACATCTGGCTGGACTTAGACTCGCACGATGGGGTTCAGGCCCTGGCCATCACCTACCAGCCCCAGTATTTCGCGGATTCCGCCCCGTCGGACCCCATCAAGTTTCAGATTCAGATTTACGAGCAGGAGTACCCGGGCACGAACAACCGGATCGAGGTGCAGTACTTCGACGTCATCGGCGATTCCTGGCGGGACTCCGGCGCCAGCGCCACCATCGGCCTGGAGAACCAGGGCGGCACCGAGGCCGCCCTGTACTCCTTCGAGCAGGCGGTCCTCTCCGACGTCTTCGGCATCCGCTTCGTGGACCAGCTCCTCTACGACAGCCGGATCGGCCCCTTCGACCTTCTGGCGCCCCCCGACGGCACGGAAATCACCATCGGCGACCGGGTGACCTTCCGCTGGGGGGAGCCGGCCTACGAGGGCGAAGGCGATCTGACCTACTACATGCTCTTCGCCGACAACCCCGAGCTCACCGACCCCTACGAGCTCAACGTGGGCTCCAGCACCCACAAGGATATCGTCTTCGGCACCATCGGCCTGGACCCGGGAATTTGGTACTGGAGCGTGCGCTGCGAGGAGTCCCTGTTGGGAAACACCCGCATGGCCGACAGCGTCAGGTCCTTCACCCTCATCGAGGAGCTGGACTCCACTCCGCCCCAGGTATCGGGCCAGTCCCCGCCGCACGGGCAGACCGAAGTGCCGTCGGACGTCAACATATCCTTCCACGCGACCGACGACATGTCCGGGGTGGACACCTCCACCATCGTCTTCACCTGCCATGACTCCTCGCCGTCCGCGGGCGGTGCGGTCCTCCGCGCCGGCGGTTCAAACACCCTGATCTCCGGAACGCTCACCATCAACGACGCCGACCCCCTGGACGTCATCTGCACCTTCGACCCGGACCAACTGCTGCCGCCCGACACCATCACCTGTACCGTGTCTGCCGGGCTCGCGGACACGGCCGGCAACGCCACCGACCGGAACATCATCTGGTCCTTCAAGGTGCACGGCGCCGGGGTCGAGAATACGACCTGGGGCGCCCTCAAGGCCCAGTTCTAGGTGCGCGCGTAAATGTAGGGCGGGGACTTTAGTCCCCGCCGTTTTTTAAGGCAGCCCTCACCCCCGGTTGCGATGACGTAGGGGCGGGTCTTTAGACCCGCCCGCGGGCCGACCTGAAGGTCGGCCCCTACGAGGTTGACGACCGATATGTAACGTAGGGCGGGGTTTCCTAACCCCGCCGCTCTCGCATCAACCCCTCACCCCCGCCCGTGCCTTGCAGGCCTCCCACGGGGATAGACATGCCCATCCCACGGGTCGCCGCCCGACTCACCGACCGGTTTTGACCTTTTTCCCCCGCTGGGCTAAAATCGGTGGATAGGTTGCCTGAGTTCCACTCAAAAAAGTGAGGAAAAAATGCGCAAGCTCTTGTACATGCTCCTGGCCGCCCTCTTCGTCCTGCCGCTCTTCATCCTCGGCTGCGAAGGGAAGGGCGCCGGGGAGGGAGAAGCGGGAGATGATACGACCGCCGAGGTCACTCCCGGCGACGGGGATCAGGTTACCGCCGCGGCCGTCGCAGGCCCCCACCTCGCCGCCTTCTACGATACGGTCGCCCAGTTGGGCTTCCTCTACCACCTGGATTCGAAGGGCCAGCTCCACTTCCTGAACTTCGACTCGGGCGAGTGGGACGCCGACGGCGAGCCCTGCCCCGGCAAAGGCCCCTTCGATCTGGCCGCCTTCCACGACCCCGACTCCGACACCTGGGGCGTGTTGGCGGTGGACGGCGAGGGCGCACTCTGGCACTCCACCAAGGGCTGGGACCGCGTGGCGGAGCCCGTCGGCACCAAGGGCCAGTACGCCCTGGCCGCCTTCTACGACACCACCTACGGCGAGCCCGTCATCTCCACCATGGCCCCCGACGGCAAGCTCTACGTGTTCAACGGCGAGGCCTGGGACCTGGTCCACGAGAACGTCTGCCCCGGCAAGGGCCCCTTCGATCTGACCGTCTTCTACGACAAGACGAGCGACCTCTACTGGACCTCGGTCGTGGACAGCGCCGGCAAGGCCTACGACTTCATCGCGGGTGAATGGGCGGACTCGGGCATGCCTATCGCCGCCAAGGGCCCCTTCCGCATCACCGGCTTCCACGACGTCGCCGCCGACGCCTACCTCTTCTACGTCATTGACGGCGCGGGCAACCTCTACGTGTGGGAGGGCGATGACTGGACGGACGTGGGGGCGAAGGTTCCGGGCAAGGCGCCCTTCGATCTCGACGCCTTCTACGATCCCGACGCCGACGCCTACTACGTCATGTCCATAGATTCCGCGGGCAAGGTGTACCAGTTCACCGGTGATGAATGGACGCTGCAGTACTAGCGGCCGTTCCGTGTTTCAGGGGGACCGGCGCGAGTCGGTCCTCCGTTTTATCGCCGTTATCGTCATAACGCGCGCGCCTGAATGTAGGGCGGGGATGTGTTTTCCCTCTCCCCTCTGGGGAGCGGCGCGCCGTCGGTCGGCCCCTACGTTGGGCAATCGTGGAAATGGGAAACCGTGGACGGTCGCCCCTACGGATGATTCGCCGCATATCGCCGTAGGGGCGGGTGTCCACACCCGCCCGTCGGTTTATCCCGCGTCACGCGCCTGAATGTAGGGCGGGGATTTTAACCGAGCGAAGCAAGCTATGCCCCCGGCAAATCCCCGCCGCTTTGCCCCCCTCCCCCTCCCGTAGGCGAGCCTCCCCCCAAAGGGGTGAGGGGGTTTATGGCAGCCCTCACCCCGACCCGTGCCTCAGCGATGACGTAGGGGCGGGTCTCTGTGCCCGCCCGCGGGCCGACCTGAACGGCGCGCCGTCGGGTTGAGGTGAGGAGCCCGCCCCCCTCCCTAGCCCTCCCCCCAAAGGGGGGAGGGGTCGTGCGGCTGCCCTCGCTCGGGTTCTACTTTGACGCTCCCCCCTTCCGGCCCC
>DATKYS010000020.1 GCA_035528375.1 bacterium | reverse complement strand
TCGGCCCCTACGTCAGCGCAATTGACGAGGGACGGGCCGGGGTGAGGGCCGTCACCTGCCCCCTCTCCCTTTTAGGGAGAGGGTGGGGGTGAGGGTCGGGGCGTGAAAACGGCGGGGATTAAAATCCCCGCCCTACATTTCGAGCCGCCCGATTTCCCTCGTAGGGGCCGACCTTTAGGTCGGCCCGCAGTCCCCCCCCTTTGGGGGGAGGCTCGTCTACGGGCCAGGGTGAGGGCCGTCACCTGCCCCCTCTCCCCGTGGGAGCGGCGCGCCGACGGGAATGGGGGTGAGGGCTGCCTTATAAAAAGCGGCGGGGAAAGGATTCCCCGCCCCACATTCGTTCTTTAAAAGCGACGCCTGACGTAACGAGTGCCGGGGCCGCTTACAGCGGGCGGATGAACTCCACTCGGTCGTACTCGTAGGCCGGCCGCGTCCGGCTCTCGAAGTGCAGCCCCAGGGTGGTGGCCACGGCCCGGGCTCCGGTTCGTAAACTAACGATGCGCCGTTCCACGTCGAACCAGGCTGCGTCGGGTTCGGGCAGGTAGAGCAGCTCGGCGAAACAGCTGTCCTCCCCACGGATGCCCGAATTTAAAAGTGGTGGGACGATGGCACGTAAGACGGGCCGTCGAAGCGAAAGGCACGCCAGACGCTTACGGTATACGATACCATAATGGCTGCCGGGATTCCTGTCGGGGACGAAGAAGAGCACCGCACCCGGGAACTGGCCCATGTCCTTGCAGAAAGTTTCGGGGGCCAGCTCCCGCTCATCCGGTTTCTCGATGACATTGTAGGGATCAACCAGCGCGAGTTGGATGGGCGGCATGGCGGCCAGGTTCTCGGACCGGAGGGCGTTATAGCCACTCCCACCGGGAAGCTCCAGGATCGCGAAACCGGCCTTTTCTAACTCGGCCTTTTTGATCGGGTCCTCCTCGAAGACCATCACCTGGGGATCGCTCTTGTGGCGTCGGGCCAGCTCGGTGCTCCCCAGGTAATAGCCCTGCGCCATGGTATCCTTCTGGACGCCTCGCAGGCGCAGCTCCGCCGGTGCGGCCAGCAGCCGGTCCGCCACCTTGGGGACCAGCCGGCGGTTGGGGACCCCGGCGAAGGCGTCCAGGTACGTCCCGCGGGGGAGTATCCAGTCGAGCGAACGTAGCAGCCACTCGTGCTTGATCAAATCTCCGGCGTTGCCGGCGTCGTAGGGGAAGTTGCTCATCGTTACTCCATAAGTCCGCGCTCGAACTGCTCCTTGAACTCGGCGACGCCCCGGTAGACGGCGTAGGCCGCCTCGTACTGGTACGCCGGGTCGGCCAGGCGCACCTCCTCGCTCTCGTTGGTCAAAAACCCCACCTCGACCAGAATCGCCGGCATCTGCGTCCCGCGCAGGACGTAGAAGTTGGCCTGCTTCACCCCCCGGTCGTTGCAGCCCAGGTTATAGACCAGCTTCTGCTGCACGCAGGAGGCCAGGCTTTGGGATTCCTCTAGGTACTCGCTCTGCATGAGATCGCCCAGGATGAAGGAGAGCTCGTCGGAGGTTTTCATGGGCAGGTCGGGGTCCAGCTCGAAGTCGGCGTTCTCCAGGTGGGCCAGCGCGCGGTCCTCGGAGGTCAGCGCGTCGGCCAGGAAGAAGGTCTCCGCCCCGTGGGCGGCGGTGTTGGAATGTCCGTTCAGGTGGATCGAGATGAAGAGGTCGGCCTGGGCCGTGTTGGCCATGAGGGTGCGCCCGTGGAGGCCGATCTTGGTGTCGGCGGTCCGGGTCAGGATGACCTCCAGCCCCAGGTTGCGCTCCAGGAGGTTGGCCAGGTAGAAGCTGATGGGCAGGACGAGGGTTTTTTCCAGGTAGCGGCCCGAGAAGCCTCCGGTGCCGGTGTAGTCCCCGCCGTGCCCCGGGTCAATCACCACGCGGCGGATGCGCAGACGGTCGAAATTGGCGTCGGGTTTGAGCGCCTCGGGTGATTTGCCGTAGGCGTCGCGCACCTCGAGGCGGATGGCGTCGCCGTGCCGGTCGGCCCGGTAGAGGTACTCGCCGGGCCACAACAGCGCCCGGAGCTGGTAACCGGTCTCCCGGGGGTGCGGCCGCAGGACCACCTCGTCCACGAAGCCCGCGCCGGGGAACGTCCGGGTGACGCCGGGCGACTCGTCGGCGGGGAGGTCCAGGACCAGGGCGGAGCCCGAGCGCCGCAGTACGAGGCCCTGGATTCCGGCGAGCTCGACCTCCACCACCGTGGCGGCGCCCTCGTTGAAGACGCGCAGGTCGGAGGTCGCCACCGCCGGTGTCGGCTCGTAGACGACCTCGCCCTCGACGACCTCGGCGGCCGGGGATGCGGTGATCAGGAGGGATGCGAGCAGGAAAAGGGGCAGCCCGCGCACTACTCCAGCTCCAGGACGGTGATGTTCTGGTTCGAGTAGATGCAGATTTCGCCGGCCAGGGAAAGCGCCTCTTCGACGATGGCCCGGGCGGAGAGGTCGGTGTGCTTGACGAGGGCCTTGGCGGCGGCGCTGGCGTAACCCGCTCCGGAGCCCACCGCGGCCACCTCGTCGTCGGGGGCGATGACCTCGCCCGAGCCGGAGATCAAAAGGGTCTCCTCGGTGTCGGCCACCAGGAGGACCGCCTCCAGGCGGCGCAGGTACTTGTCGGTGCGCCAGATTTTCGCCAGCTCCACGGCGGCCTTGGAGAGGCTCATCGGGTGATCCTCAAGCATCCCCTCGAATTTCTCGAAGAGGGTGATGGCGTCGGCCACGCCGCCGGCGAAACCGGCCAGGACCTTGCCGTCCAGGAGCTTGCGTACCTTCTTGGCACTGCCCTTTAATATCGTATCGCCCAGGGTGACCTGGCCGTCGCCGCCCAGGGCCACCTTCCCCTCGCGGCGGACGCAGAGGACGGTCGTCGCCCGTAAATCGGAAAAGCTCATTTTTTTCATCTTTCTCTACCCCCACGGGTCTAATTATAAATCCGTCAAACCCTTACGGCAAGCGGAAATAATAAACTTGGGCATTGCTTTAACAGCCCTTTATCGAGGGGACGGACGTGACCGTGGACTGCGACATCACCGACAACGGTGACGGTTCATTCAACGTGCTCTATGATCTGCCCGACGATTTCGACTATGAGACGACCGTCGAGGTCTACTGGTCCGCTGCGGACGGCCTGGGCAACGCGGGCGAGGACACATGGACCTTTGACACCGAGGAAGCCCCGAACGTCGTTACGACCACCTGGGGCGTGATCAAGACCGAGTTCTAGCCCATCTTCGAGAACGGCACAGGGTCCTCCTCCGGGAGGGCCTTTTTGCGGACCGGTGCGGCCGATTTTCCCTCTCCCCGTGGGAGCGGCGCGCCGACGGGATTAAGGGTGAGGGCTGCCATATACTCCCTCCCCCCTCTGGGGGGAGTGTGGGGGAGAGGGGTTGAGACGGGCGGGTGTGGACACCAGCCCCTACGTCATCGCAACGAGTGTCCGGTTTCGATATACAGTATGAAGGCTTAAAAAATAGACAAAATGCCCTTGTATCTTTGGAAATTCTGCTCTAGGATGCCTCGAACCCCTCTCCAAAACCCCCTGCAAGAAAACAAGGAGTCAATCGTGAAAAAGCTAGTGGCTACATTGGCGCTCCTGGTCCTCGCCGGTGCGAGCCCGGCCGAGGTGCACGAGCTGGCCGTCTCGGTCGACACCGGCGGAGCGTTGACTGGCGGTACACCGCCGGTTTCGGGTGAGCACTACGTCACGCTCTCCCCCATGCCGCTCACCGAGGAGGAGCTCTACAACGACAACGGCAGCGCCTACTACCACTGGAGCGGAGGGATAGCCGGCTTCGCCTCGAAGTTCATCGCGCCCTACGACTGCCTCGTGGTCGCCGTCAAGCTGTGCTGCTTCAACTCCTCGGCCCGCAACTTCTTCATCGACATCCTGGGCGAGGACGTCGGCGTGCCCGGCAAGCCGGACCGCAACAACAGTCTTCTGGGCGGGTACGAGACCTTCTATGAGGGCTCTCACTCAGGCGATACCTGGGTCCGGTTCGATCTGGCGACGAGGCCGTTGCTCAGCACGGGCGACGTGTTCTTCGCCATGAGCGACGACTCCATCGAGGGCCAGGACAACGCCCCCCAGGACAACCAGGGCCCGGGACCCGCCGACTCGGCGTGGTGGTATTTCGACGGAGGCAGCTGGTCCGACTATGACACCTTCGGCGCCATGCTGATCCGCGTCTTCGTTGACGACGACTTGTCCGAGCCCGACACCACCCCACCCTTCGTGGCCGATATGGAACCCACCGACGGTGAGTCCGACGTGCCGATAGACTCCGACATCGTTTTCCACTGCAAGGACGACGACTCGGGCGTGGACACCACCACCATAGACTTCACCGCCGAGGACACGACGTTGGGCGCATCTCTCGTGGTGAGCACCGGCGCCGCCGCGCGGCTCGGCGCTTCCCCGGCCGGTGAGATTGCCGGCGACCTGGACGTTGACGACGCCGACCTCCTCGATGTCGTCTGCACCTTCACCCCCGACGCGGACCTGCCCTACGAGGACACCATCACCTGCACCGTGGACGGCGCACTGGCCGACCTCGAGGCTAACGAGATGGGCGATGATTTCGTCTGGAGCTTCGACACCGAGGAAGCCCCGAACGTCGTTACGACCACCTGGGGCGTGATCAAGGCCGATTTCTAGCCGCATCGGATAGAACGGCACAGGGCCCTCCTCCGGGAGGGCCTTTTTAGGCGCCGTCCCGCCCCGCTATGTACCTGATAATCGGTGAACAAACAACCTTAATGGCTTATTCTCCAATACATTGCGAGTGTTCGGTTTCGATTAAAGAACAGCATGAAGGCTCAATAAATGAAAAAAAATGTCTTTACATTATGGGATATACTTCGATATAATGTCTTGCGCATATTTATGAAACCCTTCCCCCCAAAAAAACCAAGGAGTAAACGTGAAAAAGCTTTTGGTTTCTACATTGGCTATCCTGGTTCTGGCGGGAGCGGGCATGGCCAAGGAGTACACGCTGGAGGTCGGCAGCGTCCCCGACACGGGCCCTGTCATTCAGTACGTGCCCGTCGCCCCCACCTCCGGCGGCCTGCGCTACATGCCGCCCCCCCCCGGTGAGACTGAGCTTTACTGGGATGACGGTTCCGGCAACAGCTATTTTGGGGGCGGCCTCAGTCCCTATGCCACGACCTTCACCGCCCCGTCCGCCTGCCATCTGGTGACTTACCGCTTCTACTGGTACAACGGCGGCAGCATTAACGTTGACTGCCTGCTCTACGACGACAGCGGCGGCACCCCCACCGGCAGCACCCTCTTCACCGTCACCGGCAACAGCGGCTCCACAACCTTTAACTGGTTCGATGTGGACGTTTCCGGAGCGGGGGCCACGCTCACCAGCGGCCAGGTCTTCCACCCCGGTTTTAGCTATGTTTACGACTCTGGCGGCGTGCTGATGGATGATGCCAAGCATGCCGGTAGCTGCTGGCTGTGGCTGGGTTACTGGTACGATTACAGCGCGTACTACACCCACATGTGCCGCGTCGTCATTGACGATGACTTTACCGGCCCCTACGTGGACGGCCAGGACCCGGAGGACGGCGGGTGGACCGCCGACAACACCCAGTTCGTGTTCCACGCCAAGGACGACGACAAGGGCGTGGATGATACGACCATTGACGGAGCCGTGGACGACGGCGCGAAGGCCGACGTGCCGGGCAGCCTGGACATCACCGGTGACCCCTCGGACTACACCTGCACCTTCAACCCGGACGACCCCTTCGAGGACGGCACCTACGACGTGACCGTGTACGGCAGCTTGGCCGACCTCTTGGGCAACGAGATGGGCTCGGACGAGACCTGGAGCTTCGGCGTGGACGCCACCGCCCCGACCGTGGGCGGGCGTGACCCGGCCGACGGCGCCACCGGCGTGGACCCGGACACCGACATCGTCTTCCACGTCTACGACCCCGGCATCGGCGTGGACACCGGGAGCATTGACTTCACCGTCGAGGACACCAGCCTTACGCCCGGCAACCGCGCCATGAGCACCGGCTCCAGCGCCGTATCCACCGGGTACGCCCCCGTCGGCGACATCTCCGGCAGCCTGGACATTGACGACTCCGACATCAACGATGTGGTCTGCACCTTCGACCCGGAAGACCCGCTGCCCCCGGACACCATCACCTGCACCGTGGCCGACGGCCTGGCCGACGACCTGGGCAACGCGACCGACGACGACATCGTCTGGAGTTTCAACATCACCGGTGAAGGCGTTGAGAAAGCCACCTGGGGCCAGATCAAGGCCGATTTCTAGCCGCATCGGATAGAACGGCACAGGGCCCTCCTCCGGGAGGGCCTTTTTAGGCGCCGTCCCGCCCCGCTATGTACCTGATAATCGGTGAACAAACAACTTTAATGGCTTATTCTCCAATACATTGCGAGTGTTCGGTTTCGATTAAAGAACAGCATGAAGGCTCAATAAATGAAAAAAAATGTCTTTACATTATGGGATATACTCCGATATAATGTCTTGTGCATATTTGTGAAATCCTTCCCCCCAAAAAAACGAGGAGTAAACGTGAAAAAGCTTTTGGTTTCTACATTGGCTATCCTGGTTCTGGCGGGAGCGGGCATGGCCAAGGAGTACGAGCTGACGATCAGCAACGCCCCCGACACGGGCTTTGCCGTTCAGAGCGGGCCTGTCTCCCCCGTGCCGAGCGCCGTGCGGTTCCTGCCCCCACCACCCCCCTCCGAGACCGAGTTCTTATACGACAACGGCGGCGAGAGTTCGTACTGCCCCTGGGCGTCCCTCGGCATCCGGATGGGCAAGTGGTTCAACGGCGCGGATTGGGGTATCTCCGCGGGCTACATCACCGGCTACCGGATCAACTACTACATGTATTCCGGCGGCACCGACTACTGCCACGCGGCGTTTTACGACTATGCAGGCGGGTGGCCGGACACTGGCTCATTGCTCTGGGAGAGCGATTTCGAAGTCACCGGCTCTTCCGGTTTCGTCTGGGTAGACCTGCCCATGGACCCGCCGATCTACGACGATGACGCCAACTTCGACGGCCTCTTCAATTGGACCAACACCGCCGACACCGGCGGGCCGCAGGTTGGCTTCGCCGGCCCGTACGACCACGACTTCCAGGATTACTCCGGCTGGAGCGCCGGCTGGTACAACTACCTCATGCGCGCCTACTTCAACGACGACGCGGAACCCCCCTACGGGGAAAACTACGACCCGCCCGACGGCGACGTGGACGTTCCGATTGACGCCAACATCGCCTTCGACGTCGTGGACGACGACTACGGCACGGACGGCGACACCATCGCGGTCGAGGTTGACTCGGTGGTCGTGACCGGGGACTGCGACATCACCGACAACGGTGACGGCTCCTTCAGCATCTTCTACGATCCCGACACCGACTTCGGCTACGAGACGGCCGTCGAGGTCTACTGGTCAGCCGCGGACGGCCTGGGCAACGCGGGCGAGGACACATGGACCTTCGACACCGAGGAAGAGCCCCCGAACGTCGTTACGACCACCTGGGGCATGATCAAGTCCGATTTCTAACACACCTCGGATAGAACGGCAAAGGGCCCTCCTTCGGGAGGGCCTTTTGCAACCACAGGCTGAAACCCGCCTTGTTTAGGACGAAAAAACTTGCAACCTCGCCGTAAAAACGGTATCATTTAAACATGGTTCAAACTACGATTACCCAAAGGAGAAAAAGATGAAGTACGCTTCTATCCTTCTGTTGTGTCTCTTTGCCGCGTCGTCCTTCGGCGCCGCCATCAGTGTGACCTACAGTCCCGCGGACACCGTCCAGATCGAGCCGAGCCAGGACACTTGGATCTGGACCGGCTCCGGCCCCTACGGCAGCTCCGCCGAGCTGCGCATTAACAGGGAACCCGACTACGATCAGCGGCCGGTCCTCCAGTGGGACCTCTCCAGCCTCGATGGCTACACCATCAACTCGGCCGACATGTACGTTTACTGCTACGATGGCTATCCGACAGGCACCCTAGATGCTGATATCTACCGGGTTACCGAGTCCTGGGATGAGGCGACCCTCGTGGCCCCGCTCGCCTTCGACGACGCCACGGTCTGGGCCAGCGGCGACGCCGGCGTCCCCAGCGGCTGGAAAACCTACGACGTGACCGACCTGGTCCAGGCCTGGGTTGACGGCGACTACGACAACTACGGCGTCGTCTGCTTGGGCTACGGCTCCTCGTACTACCAGCGCTGGTACTCGAAAGAGGCCGGCAGCAACCACCCCTACCTGGACATTGACTACACCCCGGTTGAGCCCGACACCGATCCGCCCTACGTGGAGGACCTCGCTCCCGACGACGGCGACACCGACACGCCGATAGACACCGACATCGTCTTCCACTGCAAGGACGACGACTCGGGCGTGGACACCACCACCATTGACTTTACCGTCCAGGACACCACCCTCGCGTCCGGCGATAAGACCGTGAGCACCGACTCCCACGCGGCGTCCGTCTGGTACACCCCCGTCGGCGATATATCCGGCGATCTGGACATTGACGACGCCGACCCCCTCGATGTCGTCTGCACCTTCACCCCCGACGACGACCTGCCCTACGATGAAACCATCACCTGCACCGTGGACGGCGCGCTGGCCGACGAAGCAGGCAACGATATAGGCGACGATTTCGTCTGGACCTTCGATGTCGAGCTTACCGTTACCACGACCACCTGGGGCGCCATCAAGGCCGGGAACTAGCCCGTCTGCCGAAACAAAGGCGAAAGGCCCTCCCCCGCGGGGGGCCTTTTTCTATGGGAAGGGCCGCCGCGTATCCCCTCTCCCTTCTAGGGAGAGGCTCGCCTACGGGCTAGGGTGAGGGGCGAAAGCGGCGGGGATTAGAATCCCCACCCTACATTTATAAGAAGGCCAGGGTGAGAGTGGGAACGGGCGGGTGTGGACACCCGCCCCTACGAACGTCGGACAGGATACACGCCGTAGGGGCGATGAGTCCACGGTCGCCCGCGGGCGGGTCGGAAAGTGGGGTCACCGCACTGGTTCAGTTTCAACCGGATCCTCCAAAATGATAGGGCAGATTCGGTCGGCGACCGTGGTTCATACCGTGGTGACATGTCTGAAACGGCCCGTGGTGAGCGATTTCGGTCCACATCGCCATCCTGGCACGCTTGTTGCCATTAAGGACTGCGACCGGTTGACGCACCCTTTGGTAAAAAATAACAAAAACCGGTTTAACGAACGAAAAGGAGTCGAGATGAAAAAGGTAATCATGACGGCCCTGATGCTGGTGCTCATCGCCTCCATCGGGTGGGCCAACGAAATCACCCTCTCCGCGGACTCGGACGGGCGCACCTCGGTCATGGGCGACGATCCCGGTGCTATCCCCGTTCCGCCGAAGGGCGAGCATAATGCCGGGCAAATCATCATCTGGGACGACGGAGTGATGGATGACTACTGGCAGGACAACTACAGCCGGGCCGTTCAGTTCACCGCCCCGATGGACTGCCACGTGACCCAGGGCATGGTCTACCAAGGCAATGGTGGAATCATGTTCACACCCTACCTCTTCGCCATCTACGACGATGCGGAGGGATTCCCGGGCGAAAGGCTCGGCGGCGTGATGACCACCGGCGGCGTCAATGAAGGGTGGAACGAGATAAACATCATCCCCGCCGGGGTAATCCTGAACGAGGGGGACGTGTTCTACGGCGTGGCGATCAAGAATAACAGCGAGTATCCCTACTTCTGCTCCGACACCACCGAGCCGATCCACGGGAACTTCTACAATTACCCTGACCCCTCCGGTGTCGAGTGGACCTTCGACGAGCTGTCCGACTTCATGCTCCGGATCATTGTGGACGACGATGTCACCGGGCCCTACACCGACAACCCGAATCCCGCCCCCGGCGAATCGGGTGTGCATGGCGACACGACAGTCACCTTTGAGATCTGTGACGCGAATTACGAGGTCGTGCTCGATACCATCATCGTCGTGGTGGACGGCAATATCGTGACCGACGAGTGCACCATCTCGAAGATTAGCCTGACCGGCGACTACGTGATCAGCTACAAGCCGGAAAAGAGCTTCGACCTCGGCGACATCTACGTTTACTGGTACGCCGAGGACGAGCTTGGCAATGGGGACGAGGACACCTGGTACTTCACCGTTGATGTAAACTCCGACGATTCCAGCACCGAGGAAACAACTTGGGGTGTCATCAAGGATAAATTCTAACCCCGTAGCCAATCCTGGAGGGACCCCACGGGGTCCCTCTTCTTTTACGCCTCCTCGTCCCCCGGCGGGGGCGGCTTATGCTATCCTTTCACCGCGCCGGCGTTCAGGCGGGGTGGGGATGGGTCTGGAGAAGTACATCGCTTTCGCCCGGATCGAGATCAAGCGGATAATGGCCTACCGCTTCGATGTGGTCACCCAGATGGTGAACTCCGTGGTGGTTCTGGTGACCTTCACCTACTTCTGGCGGGCGGTGTACGGGGGGCGCGAGGTCCTGGTCGGGATGAGCCTCGACCAGATGATCACCTACATCTTCCTCACGCGGGTCGTGCGCAGCCTGACCGCCACCCGCATAGACCGGCAGATACTGCGGCGGATACGCTCGGGCGACATCGCCGTGGACCTCTACCGCCCGGCGAGCTTCGTGGGGATAAACTACGGACAGGCCCTGGGCGGCGGCCTCTTTTACCTCCTCGCCATCGGCGTGCCCATTCTGGTGCTCGGCCGCCTCGTTTTCGGTATGCAACCCCCGGTCTCGACGGGGGCGGAGCTGGTCTTCGTCGCCTCCACGGCCCTGGGGGTCGCGGTCCAGTTCGGCATTGACGTTACATTCGGGCTCATCATCTTCTGGACGATGGCCGGCTGGGGAATCGGCATGGCCAAGGGTTTCACCGAGCGGTTCTTCTCCGGCGCCCTCATCCCCCTGAACTTCTTCCCGGACTGGCTTCGGCCCGTCGCCGACTGGCTCCCCTTCCGCAGCGCCGTGTACACGCCCATCGCCATCTACACCGGCATGATCCCCCTGGCTCAGGCCCCAGAGTACCTGGCCGTGCAGGCCGCCTGGGCGGTGGCGTTGAACCTGGCGGCGGCCTTCATGGTCCGCCGGGCCTACCGCCGGCTGGAGGTCCAGGGCGGCTGAAAAGGAGCACACCATGGAGAAGGACGACAGGCTCGAGGTATTCCGGCCGGAACGGGGCGGGGGGGGCGGGCTGCCGCTCGCCGAATCGAACATCCAGGCCGGGTTCCCCTCACCCGCCGACGACTTCATCCAGAACCGGCTGGATCTGAACGAGCACCTCGTCCTGCACCCGGCGGCCACCTTCTTCGTCCGGGTGGCCGGGGATTCCATGGTCGGGGCCGGCATCGCCGACGGCGACATCCTCATCGTGGACCGCTCCCTGGAGCCCGCCGACGGCCGGGTGGTCATCGCCGTGGTCATGGGGGAGCTGGTGGTCAAGAGGCTCCGGCGTACCGAGGGGGGCTGGCTCCTCGCCGCCGAGAACGACGGCTACCCGCCCATCGAGATCGGGGAGGAGAGCGATTTCGAGGTCTGGGGCGTGGTGACCAACGTCATCCACCGCCTTTAGAATGGAAATACGCGTCGGGACCTGCGGTTACTCCTACGACGACTGGCGGGGCGTGTACTATCCGCCGGGGCTGCCGCGCGGCGAGATGCTTGCGTGGTACTCCGGGACGGCGGCCCAGACCGACCTCCTCGCCGGTGAGCGCGGGCCGGTCTTCGACACCGTCGAGGTGAACGCCACCTACTACCGGCTCCCGCCGGCGCGGGTCTTCTCCCGGATGGCCGCCGTCACGCCGGACGGATTCCTCTTCAGCGTGAAGGCCCCGGGAGGAATCACCCATCCGTCGGACTACGGGACTCTCGACGACGGGCTCGTGGAACGGTACTGCGCGGCGGTGACGCCCCTGGCCGAGGCGGGGAAGCTCGGCCCCACCCTGTTGCAGTTCCCCTACCGCTTCAAGGCCGATGGGAGGAATGTGGATTACCTGCGAGCCGCGACCGACGCCTTCCGCGACCTCCAGCCCGCCGTGGAGTTCCGCCACCGCTCCTGGCTGACCGATGAAACCCTAGAGTCGTTGCGCGGGGCGGGACTGACCTTCGTATCGGTGGACATGCCCGCGCTGCCGGGCCTCCTGCCGCCGGTGCTCGTGGCTACCACCGACACCGCCTACGTCCGCTTCCACGGCCGTCGGAAGGAGGCGTGGTGGCGAGGCGGGAACGAGGAGCGCTACGATTACGACTACGCCCTGGAGGAGCTGGAGCCCTGGGTGGAGAGGGTCCGCGCCCTGGGCGAAGGGTCTATATCCTCGGACGTCGAGCCCCCCCTGGACGAGGAGCTGCGGGGGGACTCCTCCGATCTCCTGCGGTTGATCCGCCTGTTGAGCGGGCCGGTGAAGCGGGTTTTTCTCTACTTCAACAACCACCCGAAGGGCAAGGCGCTTTCCGCGGCGCGCTCCCTCCAGAGCCGGCTCGCCGTCGGATAGGGATGGAAACCCCTCTCGCGCAGCGGGCCGCCGCAAGACGCATCGCCCTCGTGGACTGCAACAACTTCTACGCCTCCTGCGAGCGGGTCTTCCAGCCTGAGCTTGCGGGAGTGCCGGTGGTGGTGCTCTCCAACAACGACGGCTGCATCATCGCGCGCTCGGACGAGGCCAAGGCGCTGGGAATAGCCATGGGCGCGCCCTTCTTCAAGACGCGGCCCGTAATCGAAAAGCACCGCGTCCGCGTCTTCAGCTCCAACTTCGCCCTCTACGGCGACATGAGCCAACGGGTGATGTCCACCCTGGCCCGCTTCTCGGAAGACTTCGAGGTGTACTCCATAGACGAGTGCTTTCTGGACCTGACCGGCTTCGGCGATCCGGCGGCGTACGCCGGGGTCATCCGCTCCACAGTTCGGCGCTGGACCGGCATCCCCGTCTCCATCGGCCTCGCCCCCTCGAAGACCCTGGCCAAGGTGGCCAACAAGCTGGCCAAGGCTGACCGCGGCGGACCGGGGGTGAAGGAGCTCCTCCCCGGCGCGGAGCTGGACGAGGTTCTGGCCCGGCTCCCCGTGGAGGACGTCTGGGGCATCGCCGACCGTCTGGCGCGCCGGCTGAAGCGCTCGGGCATCCACACGGCCAAGAAGCTGCGGGACGCCGACGACCGCTGGATTGACAAGAAGCTGGGGGTCGTAGGTCGGCGGATGGTTTACGAGCTGCGCGGCATCGGCTGCCTCGGGCTGGAGGACCAGCCGCCGGACAAAAAGACCATCTGCACCACGCGCTCCTTCGCCACGGCGCTCGTAACCCTCGAGGAGCTCCAGGAGGCGGTGGCCAGCTTCGTCAGCCGGTCGGCGGAGAAGCTGCGCGCCCAAAGCTCCGCTGCCGGTGTGCTGACAGTCTTCGTCATGACCGGCCACTTCGGCGAAGGACCCAAGTACTACAACTCCACGGTCGCCGTGCTCCCCGTGCCCTCCGGCGTCACGCACGAGCTGCTGGGCCACGCCCTCGTCGGGCTCAAGCGCATTTTCCGCTCCGGCTATGCCTACAAGCGGGCCGGGGTGCTCCTGGGCGACATCGTCCCCGCGGGGGCCGTTCAGCTCGACCTCTTCGACCGGCTGGGGGAGCCTCCGGACGGGAGCGACAGTCCACGCAGGCGGGGCGAGCGGCTGATGCGCGCCGTGGACCGCGTCAACCGGGAGCTCGGGCCGCAGACGGTGCAGTACGCCCGGGAGGGGCTCGCCAAGCCCTGGGTGCTCCGGACGAACCGGCGTTCGCCGCGCTACACCACCTCCTGGAGGGAGCTGCCCGTGGCGCGCGCCGGTTGAGACCTCGTTACAGATTCAACCCCCATCCAAGGAGAGGGAAATGCGCGGACCCGTATTCATGACGCTCCTTCTGGCGGCCGCCGTCCTGGCCGCGCCCCAGATGGACGCCTTCCACGACACCGCCGCCGACGCCTACATCGCCTACTTCATCAACGACAAGGGCGAGGTTTTCTGCTCCTACTCCGGGGAGGTGGAGAAGCTGGCGGAGATACCCGGTCCCGGCCCGTGCGACATCGCGGCCCTCTACGACTCGGCGGCCGATGCCTGGTACGCCGTGGCCTGCAACGGCGGGGGGCGGGTCTTCGACGTTCTGGGCGAGAACAACACCCCCGAATTTTCTCAGATACCCGGCAAGGGGCCCTACAGCCTCTCCATCATCTACGACGCCAAGGAGGACGCCTACGCCATCTTCGCCCTCAACTCCGACGGCGCGGTACACATCTACACCGATGGCGAGTTCGTGGAGGTCATGAGCCTCCCCTGAGCCGGAGCTTGGAACTATGTCCGACGAAGTGAAAGCCGCGGGGACTCCCCGGCGCCGCTCCCGAATGGGGCTCATCGGCGCCTTCATCGCCCAGGCCTTCAAGGCCAAGATGGACTACCGGGCCGATTTCTGGACCGGCAACCTCTTCATGGCCTTCATGATGGCCAGCCAGATTCTCTTCATATTCCTGGTCTTCGGCCAGGTGCACGAGGTCCAGGGCTGGACCCTCTGGCAGGTGATGCTGGTATACGGCGTCTCCTCCTCGACCATGGCCCTGGCCCAGCTCGTCTCGCACCACGTGGCCGAGGTGGGCGAGCACATCCGCGGGGGGACCTTCGATTCCCTGCTGATCCGCCCCATCCCGCCCCTGGTGCACCTGTTCATCCGCGAGGTCAACGACTACTGGTTGGTGACCCTGGTGGGGCGGCTGGGGATTACGGTCCTGGCGTTCGTGAAGTGCGGTGTGGCGGACGTGTGGTGGAACTGGCCGGCCTTCCTGGGGTTCCTCGCGGCCGGGTCGGCGATAATCGTGGCGCTGAATGTCGTCTTCGCCGGACTCTCCTTCCGCGTGCTCCAGGTGGAGACCCTCTACTGGTTCTTCATCGGCGAGTTCTACAACCTGAGCTACTACCCGCTGACCATCTACGGCGGGTGGATTCAAGGCCTTCTGACCTGGGTCTTCCCGCTGGCCTGGGTCTCCATCGTGCCGGCGTCCTGGTTCCTGGATAAGGGCGGGGCGTACCAGACGCTGGCGGTGTGGCTGCCGGTGGTGCTCGTGTTCTTCGTGGCCCTGGCCTGGATTCTTTGGCGGACGGGCATCCGGCGGTACGAGAGCACGGGGAGCTGAGTCCGGCGTGGATTGGGAAATGTAGGGCGGGGATTTTAGTCCCCGCCGTTTTTAGGCGACCCTCACCCGCAATGGCTCCGACGTAGGGGCCGACCTTTAGGTCGGCCCGTTTTCAATGTAGGGCGGGGATTTCCTTTCGGGCGCAGATACCATCCCCGCCGTTTTCAGGTTCCCTGCCTCGACCCTCACCCCAACCCTCTCCCTGGGAGGGAGAGGGGACATGCGGCAGACCTCACCTGCGATTGCGATGACGTAGGGGCGGACCTTCAGGTCCGCCCGCGGGCCGACCTAAACGGCGCGCCGTCGGTCGGCTCCTACGAGTCGCAATCAAACGGGCGACCGTGGACGGTCGCCCCTACGGGGTCGATTCGCCAGGCTAGACGTAGGGGCGGGTGTCCACACCCGCCCGCATTCTTGCCTCGACCC
>DATKYS010000019.1 GCA_035528375.1 bacterium | reverse complement strand
AGGTCGAGTAGGCGCCCGATTCGGCGCGGCACTCCGGTTCCCCGGCGCCGCACACGAAGAGGCGCAGGCAGACGACGCGCGTATGGGGCGGCAGAAGCACGTCAACGCGGACGGCCTCGGCGTTCCTGCAGACGCGGCAGGTGTCGGCGAGGGTGGTGCTCCGACCCCACAGCTCCACCGGCAGCCAGACCAGCTTCCAGTCGAGATTGGCGGCCCCGTAGGTCTCGAGGTTGACGATTCCGGCAGATTCTCCGCCACCGCCGATGTCGAGCCAGTTGATGAGCCTCCCATCGCCGATGCGTTCCAGCACCCCGGGGTTCCAGAGCCCCTCCCGGCGATCCAGCGGCTCCCAGTCTATGCGCCAGAGGGCGTCGGGGCCGTCGTTTTCCGGGAAAACCCGCTCGAGAAGCGGGGTTGAACGCACCTCGGCGATGTTCACCCCGTCGCTCACGACGTAGGTCGGGCGGCGGACCCGCACCCGGTGGGCCCAGCTCTCGAGCACCACCGCCAGGTCGCGCGGGCCCTCGCAGATTTTTGGCGGAAGCGCGCCGGAGAGGTCCACCACCGGGACGTCGGCGATGCAGCGGTAGGCCCCGGGGTGGGAGGTGGCGATGACGGTCCGGGGGGGCAGGATCTCGGGCACGCGGCGGCAGAGGTCCAGTACTCCCCCCTCGATGCCACTCTGGGGGAAGGTTAAGAGCGGGGGCGCCACGAAAGCCAGGGCCACCCCCACCGTGACCCACAACCGGACCTTTTTGTGTTCCTTCCAGTAGGAGCCGCACCAGGTGACGCCGGCAACCACCACCAGGGGCGCCGCCCACAGCACCATGAGCTCCGTGCCCCGCATCACGAGGTAGGTCACCGCCACGGAAATGACGATCGCCGCCAGGGAGGTCCGCCACCTGAGCTTCGGGACGGCGAGGGAGAAGGCGGCCGCGGACATAAGGAATCCGACGGTCGAGACGCCCAGGAGGGTAAAGATTCGAATCGGCAGCGCCGCCAACAGCGTGAGACGCTGCTCCATCGCGGGAGCGCCGGAGAGGGCGAGGGGGGCGAGCACCTCCCTCAGGGGGTTGGATTCGAAGAGAATCGGCCCGCTGATGGCCCGGGCCGCCGCCAGGGCGAAGGGGATCAGAAGCAGGAGGTAGCGCTTCTCCAACTGCTTGCGCTTGACGGCGTCTATGGCCGGCACGGCCAGCGCGAAGGCCAGCCCGGCGAACATGCCCGGGTAGCTGGTCAGGGTGAGGGCGCCGGCGGCGAGCGCGAGAGTTCCGATGCCGCGAAGCACGCCGATGACGGCGATGACCAACAGAAGGGCGTCGAAGGCGATGGGTTGTAACGAAGAGGAAGCCGTGACGACCGAGGGGGAGAGGGCCACCGCCAGTCCGGCGATGCAGGCGATGATCGGCTCGGCGCCGAGGTTGGCCGCCAGCCAAAAGGCGCAGAGACCGAAGCCGACGAGGATCACCACCCCCAGCACCCGGGCCCCGGCCTCCCCGCCGAAAATGAGGCGTCCCGCCGACAGGAGCCCTACCAGGAGGGGGTTGGCGGTGGCGTCGCTCGAGGGGTCGTCCACGTTGACGCGGAAGCTTTCCCCGGCCAGGAGCTGGTCGGAGAAGGAAAGTTGCAGGTAGGCGCCGTCGTCCAACCCGCCGCCGAGGGTGTGGTAGCCGATCCCCGCCAGGACCGCGACGGCCGTCACGAGGAGAATATAGGCCCCCCGGGATGTCAGGAGGCGTCGTTTTCTAGCTGGAGCTTGGCCTTCTGCCACAGGGCCTCGAGTTCGGGTAGGTTCAAGTCGCAGAGCGATACGCCCCCGGCGACGCACCGTGTCTCCATCCACCGCAGCCTCTCCTGGAATTTCTTTACGGTTCCGATCAGCGCCTGCCCGGGGTCCATTTTTAAAAACCGGGCGAGGTTGGCCAGGGAGAAGAGGACGTCGCCTAGCTCGTCGGCGATTCGATCCCTCCGCCCCTCCCCCACGGCCCGGCGGAGCTCGGCCGTCTCCTCCTCCAGCTTGTCCAGGACGCCGCCCACCTCGGGCCAGTCGAAGTGGTAGTGGGCCGCCTTTTCCTGGACCCGGACCGCCCGCAGCAGCGGCGGGGTGTGCACGGGGACTTTCTCGAGCGCCCGGCTCAGCGGCAGCTCGGTCGGCTCCTCGGCCTCCCCGTGCTTCAACTTCTCCCAGTGGCGGATGACTGCGTCGGCGTCGTCCAGCTTCGGCCCCCCGGGATCGAATACGTGGGGGTGGCGGCGGCGCATCTTCTCCTCGGCGCCGTCGCAGACTTGGGCCAGGGTGAAGGTCCCGTCACGTTCCGCCAGCAGGGCGATGAAGCTAGCCACGTACAGAACGTCCCCCAGTTCCTCGATGACCCCGGTGGAACTATCCTCCGCCACCGCGTCGTAGAATTCATAGGACTCCTCGATCAGATACCGGGCCATGCTGCGGACGTCCTGTTCGGCGTCCCAGGCGCACCCGCCCGGGGAGAGGAGGGTTCTCAGTGTGTCGAGCAGCCGGTCGTAGGATTGCACCGCTTCGCTCCTCGTTGTTGAGGCGGCCCGTAAAGTATACGGGGGCCCACGGGAACTGTCAATCGGCTGACAGATATGGGTTTACCGGTTCACTCCCCTCTTGCGGCGGGTGCGAAAAATTATCCGGGGGACGAAACGACGTTATCGAACGCGACAAGTGGCTTGAGCCCCTTGTCCGACCGCCTCGATCCCGGGAACCGGATGAGCTCGCGGGAGTGCGGTCTGGAGGTCGTGTGACCTGCGCGGGGAGCGGCGTCGCCACGTTGACTAGGTGGAATCGGTGTGCTAATCTTCCCCCCGACGAAGGGGGCCGAAAACCGCTTCCGACGGACACTTAGGAACGGGTATCCTTTTTCGGGGTCGCATGGGGGAAGAACCCAGTATAGCCGTGCTGACCTCGGGCGGGGACTCCCCCGGGATGAACGCCTGCATCCGGTCGGTGACCCGGACGGCGCTCTACGGAGGCCGCAGGGTTTTTGGGGTGCTGGACGGCTACCAGGGCCTGTTGAAGGGCAAATTCAAGGGGCTCGAGAGCCGGGACGTGGGCGGGATAATAGACCGCGGCGGCACCATCCTCGGCACCTCGCGCTCGGAGGAGTTTCTCGAACCGGAGAACCGGAAACGGGCCTACGGGCACCTGAAAGATAAAGGAATCGAGGGGCTGGTGGTCATCGGCGGGAACGGGTCCGCCGCCGGAGCCCACGCCGTGGCCCGGGAGACCCGGCTCAAGGTCGTCGGCGTGCCCGCCTCCATAGACAACGACGTCTTCGGCACCGATAACGCCGTCGGCTTCGACACTGCGGTGAACACGGCCCTCGACGCCGTGGACAAGCTCCGCCAGACCGCCGACAGCCACCACCGGATCTTCGTCGTCGAGGTCATGGGGCGCAAGTCGGGGGCCATCGCCCTGGAGGTTGCGCTGGCCGGTGGAGCCGAGGCGGCCGTGGTGCCCGAGGTGCCCGAAAGCGCCGAGCTGCCGCCGCTGGCCGAACGGCTGACATTCAACCTGAAGCGCTCCCGGAAGAAATCGGCCGTTGTCATCTGCGCCGAGGGAGCCGGCCGGGCCGAGGTCATCGCCGGGGAATTGGAATCGCTCACCGGCATCGAGTGCCGGGCCACGGTGCTCGGTCACCTGCAACGCGGGGGCGCGCCCACCTCCTACGACCGGAACCTGGCGGCTCGCCTCGGCTGGGCGGCCGTGGGCGCAATATCCGAGGGAAAGAGCGACGTACTCGTCGGTCTGATCTCGAACGACATCCGGCTGACCCCTCTCGAAAAGGTCGTCGCCCACGAACACCGCTTCAACCACCAGGAGTACGCGCTCCTGGGAATCCTGAGTCTGTAGGTACACCGACAATGGGTCTTTTCGACTTCATCAAACGAAAAAAGAGTTCAGAGCCGCCCCAGCCCGCAACCGAACCCACCGCGGCGAGAAACAAGCTCCCCATCGGGTTCTACGTCTCCCCCGACGACGAGATAGCCGGCGAGGTGAAGGGGAACGTAAACGTGCTGGTCCAGGGAACCTTCGAGGGGGAGATTGACATCTCCGGCCTGGTGTGGGTGGCGGAGGGGGCGAAGCTGGCCGGAGTGGTTCGCTGCGACGACGTTCGGCTGGAGGGCCATGTGGTCGGCATGTTCCACGTGAACGGGGTGGCCGACATCGGCCCCGTGGCGCGGTGCGACGCAGAGTTGGTCGCCGGACGCGTCTGGCGCGACGGGTCCTTCACGCAACCGTCACCCGCGGGGACCGCCGCTCCGGTTCACCCGGCATAGGTCCCACCTCTGCGTGAAGCCGTCGGTCGGCCCTTGCCCTTGATATATCGGTAAGCCCGAAGGCAAAGGCGCTTCGAACGGGGTCGGGGTACTGACCGTCACGATACCTGTGAGCCCGAAGACGAGGGGTTTACCCTCGCCCGGAAATGATGAAAGAAGGCACACGATGCGAGCCCTGTGCGTATTAATGAGCCTGATCCTGTTCGGCGTTCCCGCCCTGGCCGCCACGGGCGGAGACGATTCCTCCAGCTCCACTGCCGAGAATGACTGGACCCTCACCCTGACGGTGGTGGGGCTGGTGGGCGTCGGTCTGGCCCTGTTGGCGATTTTCACCCCCGACGACACGAGTGATGAGGTAATCGTCTCCAACCCGGAAACGGACGACGGGACCGTGGACTCCGAGGCGCTGGAGGCCGTCGAGGCTTCCCGGGAGGCCGAGGCGGAAGAGGAGCGGGAAGCCACCGGCGACGATCTCTTCCAGGAGATCGAGGGAGACTAACAGCGGGGTTGCCCTCTTGAGAAGATACACCGGTGCCGCGGTGGCGGTATCCATCATCATCGTGGTCCTCGGCGGTTGCGAGCCGGCCGCCGAGGAGACCGCGGGGCTCGGGGGCTGCTGGGTCCTCGACGGCTCCCAGGGCGTTCTGGTGCTCTTGTCCAAGGACGGTGACGTGGAGACCGTCGTGGACAATTTCGGCGACGCGGATTACGTGGCCGCCGAGGCCCAGACGGCCACCCTCTGGCTCGCCGATTCCGACGCCGCGAGACTCGTGAAAATATCCAACTCCGGGCAGAAGGAGCTCTACGTCAGCGGTTTCGTCCACCCCGAGGCGGTGGCGGTGGACTCGGATACGGGCGACGTGTACGTGGCGGACTCGGGCGCGCTCGAGGTGGTCGCCCTCGACTCCGACGGCAACTCCCTGTGGCAAAGCGGGCTCGATTCGCCGCCCCGCTCGCTCGCACTGGCGGGCGGCGACGCGAGGGTCGTCCTGGTCCTGATGCTGACGAACAACATGAACGAGTTCCGCGTCCTCGGCCTCGACCCCTCCGACGGCGCGACGGTGTTCGAGCTGGTCCTGGAAGGCGGGTACGGCGACCTCAGCGCCGATCCCGACGCGGATTGTTTCTGGCTGACCACCGGGGATTGTTTGGAGAAACGCTCCCTTTCCGACGGCTCCCTCCTCACGACCGTGGAGGGGCTGGGAAGCCCGCGGGTCGCGGGAGCGATGGGCGACGGGTGCTGGGTTTTCGACGCCGCCGGGATGGACCTCCTCTTCGTGGACGGGGATGGGGACGTCACGGCGGAGGTGGAGGACCTTCCGGGTACCCCCGAGCTCTCCACCCTGGGGGACAAGGTGTGGCTCTCGGTGCGGGATGCGGATTTGGTGGCGCTTTACGATTCCACCGGCGCGAGGGAGGTCCGGGTGAGCACCATCCTGGACCCCTCACCTCTGGCCGCGGTGCGGTAGGGACTGATTCGGGTCGGCCGCGGGCCGGTCCACCATTCACGGGCTGCGGGGGATGACGTGATCGAGGGTCGGGTCGAGATGATGAAGTCCCGGCGGCGCAAGCAGAAGCGCCGAACGATAGCCGTCGTGGTGGTCTGCGTGCTGGCGGTCGTCGTGGTGCTCGTCCTCTGGCGACCCTGGGAGACGGAGGAGAATGCGCCGGACGGCGAGACGCACGACGGCGAAATCGCCACGGTCAACGAGCTGCCCGAGGGTAACGAGCCGCCCGACGAAATCGTCCTCCCGAGGCGCTATTCGGTGGAGGTCTGGCACACGCCGGGGGACGCCGAGAGGCTCAAAGACGTTGAGTACCAGCTTTCCCAGCTCGGTCAGACCGAGTACGGCGCCGTGCCCATTGCCGTTCTGGGCTCCGGGAACGTCAACGTCGTCTACTACAACGGCGAGAGCGAGGAGCTGCGGTCCTTCGCCGAACGTCTGTCCGACCTGCTCGGATTCGGCGCCCCGCGTCGGGTGGACATCACCCTCGTCCTGGGCCTGGACATCGAGGGTGTTCTCGCCGCGGCGCCCGACACCGGCGCGCTGCCCGAAGGGGCGTCCGGGCTGACCGCCGAGGTGCTCAACGGCAGCGGCATCGCCGGCATGGCCTCCCGCACGGCGAAAAAGCTCGAGGGGTTCGGGCTGACCGTCGTGGATTTCCGCAACAACAGCACCTTCGATTGCGAGCGCACCACCATCTCCTGCACGCCGGACAAGCTCGAGTACGCCCTGGCCCTGAAGAAGGCCCTCGGCCTGCCCGGTTCGGTGACCGGGATACCCTACGATCTGCAGGTGGTCCTCGGCGGCGGGTAGGCCGCCGGCCGCCGCGGGGTGAAGCGATGCTCAGGCGGACCTTCGCGTTGACCCTCCTTTTCCTCCTGACCGCCCGGGCCGACGAGGTGGTCATCCGCGACGGCGTCATCACCAACGTCCCCGCTCATCCCCGACTCTACGTGCCTACCCCCGAGGCGCTGGCCGCCTCCGCCTCCAACGAAGAGAACTTCGCCCCCCTGATCGCGTCCGCCGCCGGGCGCTACGGTCTGGAGACCGCCCTGGTCAAGGCGGTGGTGAAGGTGGAGAGCGCCTTTTACCCGAGGGCCGTCTCCGGCTCGGGCGCCATGGGCCTGATGCAGCTCATGCCCGCCACCGCCCGGGAGCTGGGCGTCACGGACCCCTGGGACCCCACGGCCAACGTGGACGGCGGCTGCCGATACCTGCGCGCGATGCTCGAGCGCTTCGACGGCGACCTGCGCCTCGCCCTGGCCGCCTACAACGCGGGACCCCGGTCCGTGGAGTACTACGGCGCTGTGCCGCCCTACCCCGAGACCCAGCGCTACGTGGCCCTGGTTTTAGAAAATTTCCGCCGCTACGGCGGGGCGGGCGAGGGGAAGGTGGAGATGACCGGCGGCGCGTCCTCGGCTCCCGTGTACATCGCCCCCGACGGGACCATCACCAACGTCCCTCCGACGCCCTGACCGTTTGAGGGCCGTCGTTTTTTGACCATCGGCGCGTCGGCGCCTGGCTCCCGGATGATGGATTCAAAAAGGGCCCCTTCGGGGCCTCTCGTTTTTTCAGCCGGAGCTATTCCTTCACCCGGAAGACGGTGAATTGGTCCTCGACGGGCACATCGGGGTCCCGATAATCGTAGAGGTATCCATCCAGGCGTTCGCTTTCGGCGGTGTACTGGCCCGACATGTCTATATCTATGGAGGTCAGCTCGAACTGCGTCCCGTAGAGTGAGGCCTGGCCGGTGAAGTAGTAGGAGCCGTAGTTGCCGATGGTGGAGCCGTTCTGGGATATCCTCAGATCCAACGTCATGCCGAGTAGGGTAACTCCGTGCCACGTCCCCTCCAGGTCGGCGATGAGGTCCTCCATCCGGGCGGGGTTGCAGCCCCCGACGACAAGGGCCAGGAGTAGGAGGGCCGAGAGGGTTCGGAGCGGCTTCATGGCTAAACCTTTTTATAACAGTGCGATACGGACGAGCACCGACACGCCGCTTCTTGACACTTCCCCCCCGTCGTGCTAGGGTTGCCCCCATAGTAGCCCATCCGCCCCTCCCGAGCAAGGGGGCCGGTCGTCCGGCCGCTCAGGCTGGAATTGGTCGGTCGCAACGGGGTGTCCCGTCACAGGGTGGGGCATCGTCCAACGAAAAGGGACCGGTCGTCCAGCCGGGAACGGGCCGGTGTTCACGTCGGAGCGCGGGAGCCGTAGTCAAGGGGGCCGGTCGTCAGCGGGGAGCCGGTTGGTGCGCGGGAACCGGGATGATGGTCGCCCGTCAGTCCACCTCCACGACCGTGAACGAAAGAATGACGGGTTGAACGCCGTCGGGCTCGACTTTTTTGTGCGGAGGAACGCATGGAGTTCGCCCAGCTCGCCTTTGAACAGCCGATCTTCGACCTCACCAGACGCATCGAGGAGCTGAAGAAGCTCGACGCCGAAGGCCCCGTGGGCTTCGCCGACGAGATAGAAACCCTCTCCTCCAAGCTGGAAAAGCTCAAGGAGCAGATTTACGCGAACCTGACCATCTGGCAGCGGGTCCAGGTGGCGCGACACCCCCAGCGCCCCTACACCCTGGACTACGTGCAGCGCATCCTGACCGACTGGGTGGAGCTCCACGGGGACAGGAACTTCGCCGACGACCACGCCATGGTGACCGGCGTGGGGCGGCTGGAGGGGCGACCGGTGGCGCTCATCGGCCACCAGAAGGGGCGCTCCACCAAGGAGAAGCTACAAAGGAACTTCGGCATGCCCCACCCCGAGGGCTTCCGCAAGGCGCGGCGGATCATGGACCTGGCCGACCGCTTCGGCCTTCCCCTCATCTCCTTCCTCGACACCACCGGCGCCTACCCCGGCATCGGCTCCGAGGAGCGCGGCATCTCCGAGGCCATCGCCCGCAACATCCGGGACATGTTCACCCTGCGGGTGCCGATAATAATCGTGGTCATCGGCGAGGGCGGCTCCGGCGGCGCCCTGGGCATCGGCGTGGGCGACCGGGTGTACATGCTCGAGAACAGCTACTACTCGGTCATCAGCCCCGAGGGGTGCGCGGCGATTCTCTGGCGCGACCAGGCCCAGGCCCAGGAAGCCGCCCAGGCGCTCCGCGTCTCGGGCAGGCACCTGGTGGACCTCGGCGTGGTGGACCGCGTCCTGCCCGAGCCCCTGGGTGGGGCGCACAACGGCGTGGACGAGACGGCCCAGATCGTCAAGGAGGTCCTCGTCGCCGACCTGGCCGAGCTCACCAAGCTCCCCGTGGACGAGCTGCTCCAGAAGCGTTACGACAAATTCCGGGTCATGGGGGAGTACGCCGAGGATTAGATGGAGTACGTCTTCGTCTCCCCGGCGGCGGCCGCCCGCGGGGACGCGGTGGAGCTGAATACTAAGGGGGTTCGCCTCCGCTTTCCGCTCCCCGGGGGATTCGAGAGCGGGGGAACCGTCCGCCTGAGGGGTGCCGGCAGGAAGGGATTTTGGGGAAAAAAGCGGGACCTCCTGGTCCGGGTTTTTCTCCTGAACAGCCTGGAGCCCGTGGAGGAGCCGACCGGCGTGGACCCCGCCCTGCTGGACGAGGTGGACTTCGTCCTGCGCTACGTCCGCGGGGACGCCGCGAAAGGTCCGCTGGACGTCGAGACGCTCTACCGGGATTTCCTGGTCCACGGGGACCCGACTCGATTCCAGGAGGTTCTGGCCGCCTGGACGGGCGAGGATCCGGTGCCGGTCGAGTTCAGCGATTGGCTCGAGGTCCCGGGGCTGGTGCGGGTGACCGAGCGGCCGCCGATGACCGGCGTGCCCGAGCTCCCCGAGCCGCAGCAGATTTATATCGCGGAGGCCTTCCGGGACGACCCGCTGGCCGTCGGCTCGATTCTGGCCCATGAGAGCGCCCATGCCTTCCTGTTCCGTCACGGATACTACAGGGTGCTCAACCCGTCGTCCGAGGCCGACACACAGAAGCCGAACCAACTGGACCGCAAGGACGAGTGGCTGACCGACCTCGCCGTCTTCGGGCTCGGCTGGGGCGCGTTGACCCTGAACGCGGTGCGGCACCGGGAGGGGCGCTGGTGGGCGCTGGGGTACCTGGACGCCGCCACCATCCGCCTGGCCGCCTGGCGGGCGCGGGTCCTCTTCGGATGATAAAAACGGATGCGTAAACTCCTCTTCATCCTCTGCCTGCCCGTCCTGACGCTCGCCGCCGGGGGGACGGACCCCCTGGGCGATTTCAGCGAGGCCTACGGCGCGCGGGAGTACGTCTTCGGCGAGGCGGCCGTCGCCGTCCCCGGGCAGCCCTCCTACCTCCCCGGCGCCAACCCTCTGCTCGCCGACTACACCGCGGGGGTGAGCATCGGGGCGACCTACGCCATGCCCTTTGCCGCGATTCCCGAGGTCAACCGCCAATCCCTGGATTTGACCTACCCCATCACCGGCCTACTGCGCCTGGGGACGCTCGTCCTCGACGTGGACCGCTCCGACGCCGGGGCCATTCCCGGCTACGACGAGACCGGCCGCCCCACGGGTCAGGACTACCACGACACGGCCACGGCGATAAACATCGGCTGGTCCATCGGATTGGGGACGAAGGTCATCCTCCCCGAGGACATAAGTTTCACCGAGGAGGAGGAAGAGGAGGACACCGGCGAGGTCGAGGAGTACGTGGAGACCTACGAGGAGCCGGAGGATTGGGTGAGCCAGGCGCCCGAGTACCGGCCGGGCTACTACCTGGGCCTAAACTTTCGCGTCTTCGCCCGGGAGGTGGCCGGGGCGGGGGATCAGGGTTTCGGGATGGACCTGGGCTTCGCGGTGCCCATCGTCTGGCGGTGGCTGTACGCGGCGGTCACGTGCGAGAACTTCATCCAGCCCAACATCCAGCTTTACGACGTGCGGAGCCTGGGTCAGCGCCGGGTGCGGGGCGCCCTCGCGTTCACCTGGGAGGGGCTGGTAGTCGCGGTGGGGGGAATGGCGGACTTCTCCGACGACTGGCGCTGGTCCGCGGCGGCGGAGTACACCATCGGCGGCGTGGCGGCCCTGCGGGTCGGGTATCACGGGGAGGACGACCTGCGCGCCGGGGTGGGCTTCACCCTCGGCGGCCTGGGCGCGGACTTCGCCGTGGGGTTTGGACGCCCCGAGCTGGGCCAATCCTGGCGGGTCACAATCGGCTGGATGCTGTAGTAAGCTTGACAGCTAACTCAGCCTTGTGCTTGAATCCCTCTATTCGCTAACTTGGAGGGAAAGTGGGTTATTCACGCCGTGTTTCTTTGTTGGTGCTGCTGGTTTGTTTTTCTCAGGCCTTAGCAGTTGATTTTGATGCGATTGCAGAAAATATTGCCAAAGACTTGGGAGATAGGCTTGACACAAGAGAGTATTCGACAATTGCAATTTGGGATATCGGGAATAGTGGTTCGGTAATATATAATGAGGATGACTTTTTAAGCCGACTTAAAATATCCCTGGTTAGGCAAAGAAAATTTGATGTCGTTGACCGAACTCGTCTACAGCAGTTGCTCGAAGAAATCGAATTTACCGGCTCAGGTTTGGTAGATCCGGATACAATGAAGCGGCTTGGGGAAATGTACGGCATAGATCTCTTCCTGTACGGAACCTTTTACGATAACGAATTAGCAGGAGAAAAAAACTCGACTTTGATTTTGAAGGGCATTGATGTTGAACGCTCCTATATTGCATGGGCTTATGAGATTCCGGTTTATGGTGATTACCTTAATACGAGTCTTGACAGTGTCATCTCGGCAGTCGTAAAGGATTTGGACGATACAAAATCTTATCTTGCCTCGAAAGGAATCAGAAAAATCTCTTTTTGGGATTTGGGAAACGTACCAAGACAAAAAGAATTGCAGGTCATTGATAAGTTGATAGTCAAACTGGTTCGTCACGGTTGGCAGGTTGTGGATCGTGAAAACCTCGCAAAGTTACTTGAGGAGATTCGGTTTACGCAGGATAGCGGTTTAATTTCAAGCGCAACCGCACAGGAATTAGGTAAGATGTATGGAATTGACGGCTTTATTTATGGCCGAGGTACGATTAATTTTGGGGGTGAAAGCGAATTGCTCCTTGAGATGATTGATACAGAAAAGGGAATATTACCCTGGGCCTATAATGCTGTTGGTACATTGGAAGGCGCTGTT
>DATKYS010000018.1 GCA_035528375.1 bacterium | reverse complement strand
ACGACGTCGGCGAGGGTGATTTCCTTGAATGTGCCCTTCAACGTCGCTCCGTTTTTTCGTTGTTCGCGGTCCGTAAACCGGCCCCGGTAATCAGTTTAACATAACCGGGGGGGCCTCACCGGTGCGGACCTTCTACGGCGCTTGCCAGATTGTATTGCCATTCTTGTCAGCCAGAATCAGCACTGGCCCGTCCCTGGTCACGCGTAACTGGGCGCGGGGCTTGCTGTTTTCGTCGATTAGATTCAGTTCAATTCTATCCTTAGATACTCCCAGCGCGACGCGGCTTATCCCATTATCATCGCGCAGGCCTAGCAACGGTCCATTCTTATCCAAGCCCAGCGCAGTGCGAATCTTACCGTTTTCATCGGCTAGGAGTAGCCGCGGTCCATCCTTATCCGCTACCATCTGGGCGCGAGACTTGCCGCTCTCATCGTATTGATCCAGCTGCGACCCGTCTTTAGACACGGTCAACGCCGTTCGTGTCTTGTCGTTCTCGTCGAGTAGGGCCAGTACTGAGAAGACTTCGGTCACAGCTAGAACGGCGCGGTTCACGCCGTTTTCATCTAACATGCTCAGCTTCGGTCCGCTATCGGTCATGCCCAGCACTGCACGAGTACGGCCATCATCATCAACCAGTACAAATCTCTTGGCCTGAATGATACTGTCAGTCTCTACGGCTTCCTGGGCCAGGACCGGTCCCGTGTTACCCGTGGTAAGCCAGGCCAGGGCCAAGAGCCCAAGCGACAGACCAGCGGCGATTAACAGGCGCCGGGTGCGGAGTTTCGCGGCGGCCAGTTCCCGCTCCACCTTCTCCAGCCGTTCTTCGACAGTCATTTCTGGCTCCTAATCCCGGGATGGTTTTTTCGTAGGGGCGACCCGCAGGACGAGTCCTCCGCAGTCGCCGCGGGCGGGGACGGAGCCCCGCCCCTACGGGGAATATGCGTTTATCGCTGACAACTCTGCGAACCATAACAATTACGCGAAAATAGAATTTTCAACAGTCTCATCCTGTTAAGCCCGCGGGCGGGGACGGAGCCCCGCCCCTACGGGGTATATGCGTTTTTCGCTGGCAACTCCGCGTACCCCGATGGCCCCCGTTACGAGAACGTCACCTCGGAGTCGTCGCCCAGGTTGAGGCGGTCGAAGCGCCCGCGCACCAGGGCGTTGTCCCCGACGAGGGACCCCTTGAGGAGCACGCGAGAGAGCCGGGCGCCGCTGCCGATGATGGAATCGCGGATGATGCAGCTCTCGATTCGGGCCCCGTCGGCGATGGAGGCGTAGGGGCCGATGACCGAGCCCGAGAGCACCACCCCCCGGCCGATGTGGGAGGGCTTGATGACCACCGAGTCGGGGTAGACGGGCGTCGGCTCCGCGCGTCGCTCCAGTAGCACGCGGTTGGTGGCCAACAGGGTCTCCGGCTTGCCGCAGTCGAACCAGCCGGCGATTTTCCAGGGGCGGAAGACGGTCCCGTCGGCGAGCATCCGCGCCAGGGCGTCGGTGAGCTGGAACTCGCCCTTGGTGCGCAGGCCGGCGTGAATGTTGCCGCCCAGGGCGCGGTAGAGCGCCTCGGAATCGCGGATGAGATAGAGCCCGACGATGGCGAGGTTCGAGGGCGGGTCGGCGGGCTTTTCCACCATGCGCACGATGCGGTCGCCCGAAAGCTCGACGATGCCGAAGCGCCGGGGGTCGTCGGTGGGGGCGACGGCGATGACGTTGTCGGGCTGGTCGAGAATGCCGGCGATGTCGGCCTCGACGATGGTGTCGCCGAGGATGACGAGGCTGGGGAGGTCGCGCTTTTTACCCAGGGCGGTCCAGACGGCGTGTCCCAGGCCGAGCTGCTCGGTCTGGCGGGCGAAGGTGAGGTTCAAGCCGGAGTAGGCGGCCCGGGCGTAATCCTCCACCTTCTCGGCGAAGAAGCCGGTGACGAGGGTGACGTCCTTGATGCCGGCGCGGGCGACGTCGTCGAGGATGTAGCCCAGGATGGGCTTGCCGGCCACCCGGATGAGCGCCTTGGGGATGGTGTGGGTGTGGGGTTTGAGGCGCGTGCCGATTCCGGCGGCGGGGATGATGGCCTGGTACTCGGTCACGACGGTCCTTTCCCGTGTCGCGGGTCGAAGCGGGTCCATCGCGCGGCGGGCCCGTCCCCCGGTCTCCGGTTGCGCCGTTTCTCAGACCGAAGGGATGCCGCCGCGTCTCGTGCGCCGCGGTCGCCCCTTCGGCCACCTACGCGCTCCCCGGACCCCGCGCGCCTGCGGTCCGGTCGGCTCTATTCGCTTCCCGGCCCCGTGCGGTGAAGGATAAAACCGGCCCCCTACGCGCCCGCCAGCCCGGTCGGCTCTACTCGCTCCCCGACCCCGCGCAGTGAAAAATGAACCCAGCCCCCGCGCCCCTTCCCGGTCCCGTGCGGTGAAGGATAAAACCGGCCCCCTACGCGCCCTCCGGCCCGGTCGGCCCCTATTCACCCCCCGGTCACTGCGCGCGAGGGTGACTGACAAGGGATTAAAATCCCCTGCCTCTTTTTAAATCCCAGCCCCCGCGCCCCTTCCCGGCCCCGTGCGGTGAAGGATAGCCCCGGCCCCGCGCCCCCCGGCCCGGCCGACCCTACTCGCCCCCTTCGGCCTCCTCGACGAGCATCACCGGGATGCCGTCGCGGATGGGGTATCGGCGGCCGCAGGAGTCGCACACGATCCGCTCGCCGGTCCCGTCCAGGTGGACCGGCGTCTTACAGACCGGGCAGGCCAGAATCTCTAGTAGTTCGTCAAAATCCATGGCTTATAAGGGTTCGGCTGATTGCCCGGTTAAGTTTATTCGGCGCGTCGGTCCGTGTCAAGGGCGTCCTCCGCGGTCAGGGCCGTCGAGGCCTCCCTCCGGAGCTTTGCGAATGCGACCGCCTCGATCTGCCGGATCCGCTCCCGGGAGAGGTTGAAGACCTCCCCTATCTGGCGCAGGGTCATCGCCTTGTGGCCGATCCCGTAGTGCAACTCCACGATCCGCCGCTGGCGTTTGGGCAGCTTCGCCATCAGTTCCTCCAGCTCCCGCTGCCGGTCCTCGGCGATGAGCAACCGTTCGGGGCTCTCGACTTGGGAGTCGGTCAACAGGTCCAACACCTCGGTCTCCCCGTCGGGGACGATGGGGCGGTTGAGGGAGAGCCTGTTGGTGGCCAGGGTCGAGATGCGCTGGAGCTTTTCCGCCGTGATGCCCGTCTCGTCGGAGAGCTCTTCGAGTGACGGCTGGCGGCCGTGGCGGCTCTGGAAGACCTCCCGCATCCGTATCATCCGGTACAGGTCGCAGTAGATGTAGAAGGGGAAGCGGATGGTGCGCGAGTCGTTGGCCAGGACGCGGCTTATGGACTGCCGGATCCACCACACGCCGTAGGAGATGAGGCGGATGCCGCGCTCGGGCTCGAAGTGGCGCACGGCGATTATCAGTCCCTCGTTGCCCGCGGAGATGATGTCCGTCAGCGGGAGTCCCTGGTGGGCGTACTTGAAGGCAATCTTGACCACGAAGCGCAGGTTGGCCTCGATGAGGCGCTTGGTGGCCACCTCGTCGCCGGCCCTGGCGCGGAGGGCCAGCTCCAGCTCCTCCTGCCGCGATAGCACGGGGAACCGGTTTATCTCCACGAGGTAGGCGTCGAGGGTGGGGTCTTTGGTTTTGAAGACGGTCAGGTGATTCCCCTAGTCGTTTTTATAGGTCCGGGCGCGGAATCGGGCGCCCAGCCCGGCCGCCAGCCTCTCCACGGGCGCGAGGTCCGTGTCCGGCAGGGCGACGGCGCTGGCGGTGACCGCGAATCCGAGCCCCACGGCGGTTCTGGTGAAATCCAGCACCGCGGTGAAGGCGGCCTCCCCGAACACCGGCCGGCAGATTTTTACGTACCCCGCGGCGTCGGCGGCGTTCAGGCTCACGGAGAACTCGTCCACCAGCCCGCGGAGCGGTTCGAGGAGCCCGGCGGCGGTCTCACCCCGGGCCAGGTGGGCGGTCCCGTTGGTGTTCACCCGGACCCGCGCGCCGCGTTCTTTGAGCCACCGGGCCGTCTCGGCCACGATCTGGGCGCTTAGGAGCGGCTCGCCAAAGCCGCAGAAGACCACCTCGTCGTAGGACGCGGGGTCGCCCACCGCCTCGATCAGGTCCCCGGCCCCGGGCTCGCGGTCCAGCCAGAGTCTGTAGCCGCCGAGCCCCAGCCTCCGCCGCCGGACGCAGAAGGCGCAATCGTTGGTACAGCGGCTGGTGGGGTTCAGGTAGAGGTTGCGGCCCAGGGCGTATGCCGGAGCACCCCCGAAGCCCTCGGGCTCCGGCAGCCTGAACAGCCGGCGGGCGTTGGCCGTGGTGACCGGGGCGATTTCCCCCAATCCCGCCCCGTGCAGCTCGGCCACCCTTTCCGCCGTCAGGCGCACGTAGGCCGGCTCGTTGCGCTTGCCCCGGTGGGGCTGTGGCGCGAGGTAGGGCGCGTCGGTCTCCAGCACCACCGATTCCGGCGGCAGCGACCGGACCACCTCGCGGTGCGCCCCGGCGTTGGCGAAGGTCACCACGCCGCCGATGCCGATCATGTACCCCAGGGCGACGGCTCGTCGGGCGTCATCCGCCGTCCCGGAGAAGCAGTGCAGCACGCCGCGGGGCGGCTCTTCCAATCCGGGGTAACTTTCCGCCTCCTCCAGGCAGCCCGCGAGGTCGGCGTGGGCCTCGCGGCAGTGGACGACCGCGGGGAGCCCCTGGTCGCGCGCGCGCCGGAGCTGGTCCAGGAACACACGCCGCTGGACTTCGCGGGGCGCGCGGTCGTGGTGGTAGTCCAGGCCTATCTCGCCCCAGGCGACCACCCCCGGTTCCCCGGCCAGGCTCTCCAGCTCCGCGGCGACGGCTTCGTCGTAGGTTCCGGCGTCGTGCGGCGACACGCCCACTGCGGCCGAGACGTCGAAGGGGTACTTACGGGCCAGCTCCACCGCCCGGCGGGAGGTTTCCGGGTCCACCCCGATGGTCACGACGCGGATGACCCCCGCGGCGCGGGCCCGCGCCAGCAGCGCTTCCACCTCGCCCTCGAAGCGCGGGTCGTCGAGGTGGGCGTGGGTGTCCACCAGCGCCGGTGTAGGATCGAAGACGGTCTCGCTCACGGACGCCGTCGCCTTTTTAGTCCGTCGAGACTTGACGTTTCGCCAGGTGAGTGTTTGATTTTGGGATACCTTTGTGTTCCTGGACCATCCTTAGTCTCATCTACAACGCTAGATAAAGGACTTACGGGGATGCTATCATGTCACATGAACTGGAGGCATGGTGGCAAACAAAGAGTCCGAGGATCGGCATGTCAAATGT
>DATKYS010000017.1 GCA_035528375.1 bacterium | reverse complement strand
GTTTCCGGGGCGACCTCTACATCGTCTGCCGGCTCGAGCCCCACCCCGTCTTCCGGCGCAACGGCCGGGACCTGCTCGTGAACCTGGAGCTCACCTACCCCCAGCTCGCCCTGGGGGCGAAGGCGGAGGTGCCGACCCTCGAGGAGCCGGAGAAGCTGGACGTTCCGGCGGGGACTCAAGCCGGCTCGGTCTTCACCATACGCAAGGCCGGATTCCCCCAGGTCGGGCGCGGGCGACGGGGCGACCTCCTGGTAACCGTCGCCGTCGCCGTGCCCAAACGGCTCAGCCGGGAGCAGAAGAGGCTGCTGCGTGAGCTCCAGGATACACTCGATGATAAAAAGAACCTCTGAACCCCTTGGGCTCTCTGAATAACTCGAAAAATTAGCGAAGACAGATAGGGGAGGCGCTGGCACGCGTTTTTGCCGGGGGACGACGCCGGAAGAATCAAGAGATTGCGAATTCCGCAAAACCGCACGGGACGAGTTGTACGAAGCAAAAACCGTGACAGCGCCGGCGTAACGCCGATACTCGCTCAGGACTCCCCTCGTCGAACCATTTGCCTCCATCCGCGGGAGGACCGCATGACCCAGGACTCGGACAGACACGACGCCAACTTCCTCGGGCTGGTGTACAGCCTCTTCCAGTCGGCGTTGATTCAGATGGGCAAGCTGGCCCACCCGGAGACGGGCGAGGTGGAGCGCGACCTGGCTGCCGCCCGCGCCTCCATTGACCTCTTGGATACCATCGCCCACAAGACCCGGGGCAACCTCACCGAGGGCGAGGACAAGCTGTTGAAGAACATGCTCACCGAGCTCCACCTGAACTACGTGGGCGAGGTGGAGAAGGACGGGAAGCCGAAGGAATCCGCCGCCGAGGAACCGGCCGCCGATGAAGACGAGCAGTCCGCCGACGGGAAGAGTTAGCGCCGCGCCTGAGGTCCGCGAGACAGAGAGGCCGGGTTGGGGGTTCATCGGCCGCATCGGCCGAAAAGCCCTGGCCTGGGCCCTGGACGGCGCCGCCCTGGACCCCGCCGTCACCTCGGTCGAGCTCGCCTGTTACCTGGACCGGTGCGCTCTGGCGGGGATCAAGGCGGTGTGCGTCCTGCCGCGCCACATGGCCGAGGCGCGCGCCCGGATTGACGACCGCGGCTCCGCGCTCGACCTCTGCGGGGTGGTGGACTTCCCCCTCGGCACCCGGTCCGTGTCCGAGAAGGAGGCCGAGGCCGGGAGGCTCATCGCCCAGGGGGCCGACGAGCTGGACGCCGTGATGAGCCTGGGGCTCCTGCGCGCCGGGCGGAGCGGGCGGGTCCTCGAGGAGCTGCGACGCCTCAAGGCGGTGGCCGGATCGCGGGTCTTAAAAATAATCATCGAGACGCCGCTTTTGACCAATAACCAGAAGGCCCGGGCGGCGGAGCTCTGCCTCGAGGCCGGCGTGGACTACGTGAAGACCTCCACCGGTTTCCACGGACCCACGAAGCTCGCCGACGTGCGGCTGATCCGGGAGGTCATCGGCTCGGAGCTGGACGTCAAGGCCGCGGGGGGCATCCGGACCCTGGACGACGCGGCGCGCTTTTTCGAGGCCGGGGCGAACCGCATCGGCGCGCGGACGGCCCCCGACATCATGGCCGAGTTCGACAGCCTGCAGGAACGGGAACAGAATGGACTCGACGTTTAACGGAACCGACCCATGCCGCCCAGACCCCTGAACAAGACCGCCCTGCGGCGTCTGTTGGAAATTGATCGGCTGGTGCGCTCCGGGAGCGATCCGACCACCGAGGGCCTCGCCGAGCGCTTCGAGGTGACCGAGCGGACCATCTACCGGGACCTGGCCTACCTGCGCGACCAGCTCAACGCGCCGCTGGCCTTCGCCCGCCGCGACGACTACGGGGGCGGTTACCGGTACACCGATGCGGTGTACGTGCTGCCGGCCAACTTCCTGCGCCGCGCCGAGGTGGCCGGGGTCCTTTTGGCGGGGAAGCTGGCCGCCCAGTCCCCCGGTCAGCCCCGGGGCGCCGCCTTCGCCGGTCTCGCCGAGCGCCTGAAGGACCTGGTGGACTCGCGGGAGCTCGCGGTCATCGAGAGCGAGGTGGGCGCGTTCGATTATGCCGCGCGCCGCGTCTGGCGGGTGGACCCGCGCATCGTCGAGGCCGCCGGGGCGGCCCTGCGCTCCAGAAGGAGAATCCAGGCCGACCTCTTCGTCCCCGGCGCCGGCGAGAACTGGCGACGCTTCTCCTTCGAGATTTTCCGCATCTGCAACCTGGACGGCGCCTGGTACATCCTGGGGCGGGATACGGACTCCGACGAGCGGACGGCGGTACCCCTGGCGCGGCTGAAGGGGTTCCGCGAGCTGTCCGAACACTACTCGGTGCCGGCCGATTTCAGCTTCGCCGACGCCCTGGCCGACGCCTTCGGCTTCCGGATGGACTCGCCGGGGTACCGGGTGCAGCTCCTGTTCCGCGGCCGGGCGGCCCACCTGGTGGCCGAGCGCGAGTGGCACCCCAGCCAGCGGATGGCCTTCCAGCCCGACGGCTCCCTGCGGCTGACCCTACGAAGCGCGAACCTCGCCGAGCTGGCCCGGTGGCTGGCCGGTTTTCCGGGGGAGGTCCGCGTCGAGGCCCCCGAAGAGCTGCGCCGCCTGGTCGCCGGCAACGCCCGGAGCCTGCTGGAGGACAACGAACCCGAGCCATGACGCGATTCCTGCCCATCCTTCTGATCGTCATCACCGCGGCTCACGGCGCCCTGGAAATCCGCGAGGTGCCGCCGCTGGTCAAGAGCGACCGGGCCCTGACCGCCGAGCTGGACCGCGGGTGCTGGGAGCTCATCTACGCCCTGGAGGGCGGTGGGAGCGCCGCGGAGGTTTCCTCGCGCCTGGCCCACCTCACCGACTCCTACCCCGAGCGGCTGCGCAGCGGCAGTTACGCCTACCAGCTCGCGGTGGGGCGCCTGGCCTTCGCCACGGGCGACCTGGACCGGGCGCGGGAGGCGATGAAGCGGGCGGTGGAGGTGAACCCGGCGGCGGCCGAGCCCTGGGCCTGGATCGCCGCCGTCGAGCTCAAGCTCGGGCGGGTCGAGGCGGCGCTTTCGGCGGCCCACACCGCCCTCGAGATGGACCCCCTCCAGCCCGTGGCCCGCGAGGTGGCCCAAGGGGCGCTGGCCCTCCTGTCCAACTCCTCGGGCACCTTCTCCTCGGGGGACCCCGAGGCGGTGGAGGAGCTTCTGGCCGGGGACCGTTCCTTCGCCCGGGGGGATTACGCGGAGGCGTCGCGGTCCTACGAGCGCGCCCTCGAGCTCGACCCCGCCTTCGTCGAGGCCCGGGTTTACCTGGGCGACTGCCGATACCAGACCGGCGACTACGCCGGGGCCCTGATCGAGTACCGGCGGGCGGTGGAGATGAATCCGGATTTCGCCCCGGCCTGGAACTTCATGGGCGACGCCCTCGCGGCCCTGGGTCGCACCGCCGAGGCGGTGGAGGCCTACCGGAAGGCGCTGGAGTTGAACCCGGACTACGCCGGCCCGCGCACCAAGCTGCGCCAGTTGGGCGAGGAACCTTAACCACTGCGGAGGCCCTCGATGCTCAAAAGTTTCGCGGAAATCCACGACCGGGTGAAGGGGGCGGCCCGCCGCCGGCTGGCCGTGGCCGGAGCGGCGCACCCCCACACGCTCCAGGCGGTGTCACAGGCGCACGGAGCCGGGCTGGTGGACGCCCTCCTCTTCGGCCCCGCGGGGGAGATCGAAGCCGCGGCCCGCAAAGCGGAGGTGGACCTCTCCCCCTTCGAGGTGCGCGACGTGACCGGCGACGCGGAGACGGCCGCCGCCGCCGTGGAAGCCGTCCGCTCGGGCGAGGCCGGGATGCTCATGAAGGGCAGCGTACCAACCGGCGTCACCCTCAGGGCCGTCCTCGACAAACAGAAGGGGCTCCGCTCCGGCGAGCTCCTGTCGCACATCGCCTGCCTGGAGGTGCCCGGTCACGACCGGCTCATCTGGGTCACCGACGGCGGGTTGAACATCCGGCCGGACCAGCCGACCAAGGCCGAGATTCTTGCCAACGCGGTGAACGCCCTGCACCGCCTGGGGTACGAGCGGCCCAACGTGGCGGTGCTGGCCGCCGTGGAGGAGGTCAACCCGGACATGCCGGAGACGCTGGACGCCGCGGCGCTGGCCCAGATGGGTGAGCGGGGGCAGTTCGGCGCCTGCGAGGTGGACGGCCCCCTGGCGCTGGACCTGGCCGTGAACGCCGAGGCGGCGCGGATCAAGGGCGTGGAAAGTCCCGTTGCCGGGAAGGCCGATATCTTGCTGGTTCCCGACATCCACGTGGGCAACATCTTCGCCAAGGGCTTGATTTACCTCGGCGGGGCCAAGGTGGGGGGGATGGTCGCGGGGGCGACGGCGCCCGTCGTCCTGTTGTCCCGGGCCGACACCACCGAGACGAAGCTCAATTCCATCGCACTGTGCACCGCCGCGGCGGGGTAGGAGGTTCAAGTGGGCTGGGCCGATTGGCTCTTCGGGATAATCATGGCCGGGATGCTCCTGCGGGGGCTGCTCGTGGGCCTGGTGAGCGAGGCCCTGGGCCTGGTGAGCATCATCCTGGCCTACATGCTCGCCGCCGTACTCTACACGCCACTGGGGCGGCTCTTCGCCGTGGACGTGGCCGGCTTCGACTTGAGCGGGCCCATCGCCTTCATCTGCGTCTTCATCGCGGTGCTGGTCGGGCTGCACTTCGTGGAAAAGTTCCTGACGACGCTCATAGACGCCACCATCGCCGGCTGGCTGAACCACCTCGGGGGCGCGGTGCTGGGTCTGTTCAAGGGCGTGCTCATCTGCGCCGCCGTGGTGCTCTTCGTCCACCGCCTGCCCTCGGGGCCCGAGACGCGCCGGGAGCTCTCCGAGGGGCCGATTTCACGACCGGTGTCCGCCTTCGCCAAGCCCCTGGCCTACCTCGTCGAGGCGCTGGCCCCGGCGGTGGAGGACGACGCCTGGTGGCGGCCCGGCCTCGAAGAGACCCTGGGCGTCCACGACGGCGAATGGGAACTCTTGGAGGGAGATGAGGATGGGTAGATGGCTCGTTCCGGCCGCGCTGGTCGGACTCGTATTTATTGCCGGGTGCGCCGGGGAGGAGGCCGAAGTTCCCCTCGCCGATTCCCTGGAGGCGCTCTTCCCCCTGGCCGAGGAGCTGCTGGCCGCGGCGGACAAAATCGAGGCGGAGGGCTTCGAGACCACGGCCTGGCTCGTCCAGGTGGAGGACGTCCCCGCCACCCACGAGCTGGCCCGGCAGGCCAAGGCGGCGCTGCGCGACGCGGTCACCGCCTTCGGTTCCTACGCCGTGGGCAAGCTGCCCAACGACTACGTGACCGGCATGGATTACTACCACCACTTCGAAGAGGTGATGGACCGGATTTTGGTCGAGGTGATGTCGGAGGATGAGGCGAAGTAAAAGAAAGGGACCGACCTACGCGGTCTTCGGGCTGAGCGTACCCCGCCGGGCGGCGCACTGGGCGACCGCGGTGCTCGCCGTCGCCGTCGCGGCCCTGGGGGTCGCCTGGGTCTCGGGGGACTTCGAGGACCCGCGGGCCACCGCCGACGCCCTGGAGGGGATAGGCGTCCGGGTCATCGAGGCCTCGGAGGGGGTGGTCGAGGGCGGGAAATCCTTCGACGTGCGGCCCTGGCTGGAGGAGGTGGACGGGGTTCAGAGCTTCCTGAACTTCGCCGGTTTCGCCAAGGACGAGCTGCGGGCGACCATCCGCGGCCTGGGGCGCTTCAGTGAGTCCCGGCACCGGCGCGACCTGGAGCTGGCCCTGGGCCACTACGGGCGCTTCCACCGGCACCTGGAGGAGCTTCGGGGGATGTGACCGGCGTGGGGGGTGAGTCCCGCGCCGCAGGGGAGGGTGTGCAGGCCCACACGTCAGGTTATTCCTCCGTCGCGTACCCAAATGTAGGGCGGGGATTTCCCTTCGGGCGCATATACCTATCCCCGCCGATTTATCCACGCATTCGCCCCGTAACACGGCGGCCCGCAGAGGGGCCACCCTACACATAACGTTCTATGGCCGTTGGCGTGCGATGACCGTAGGGGCGGGTGTCCACACCCGCCCG
>DATKYS010000016.1 GCA_035528375.1 bacterium | reverse complement strand
CAACCTCGACGCGGTCTGGGGCGACATCACCTTTTTGAAGGGCGACGTGTCGGTGCGCGCCGACGCGCTGGGCGCCATGGACGGCTGCGACGCGGTGGTCAACTTCGCCGCCGAAACCCACGTGGACCGCTCCATCGTGGCCGCCGACGCGTTCATAAAAACCGACGTCTTCGGCGCCTTCGTGCTCCTGGAAGCGGCCAGGGAACTGGGCGTCAAGCGCTTCGTCCAGGTCTCCACCGACGAAATCTACGGCGAGGTGCTGGAAGGATTTAGTAAAGAAACCGACCCCTTGATGCCGCGCAACCCGTACGCGGCGAGCAAAGCGGCCGCCGACCGCCTGGCGTATTCCTACTGGGCCACCCACGGCGTGCCGGTGGTCATCAGCCGGTCGTCGAACAACTACGGCCCGCGCCAGTACCCGGAAAAGCTGGTGCCGCTCTTCATTACCAACGCCATCGAGGGCAAGCCCTGCCCGGTGTACGGCACCGGCGAGGCGGTGCGCGACTGGATTCACGTCCGCGACCACTGCCGGGCGATTCTGCTTTTAATCGAAAAGGGCGAGAACGGCGAGGCGTACAACGTCGGCGGGGGGACCCTCCTGAACACGATGGAGATGGGGGGGGCCATCCTGGACGCCGTGGGCGCCGATAAAAAACTACTCAAGCGCGTCCCCGACCGCCCCGGCCACGACTACCGCTACGCCCTGGACTCGGGCAAGATTCGGGAGCTGGGCTGGGAGCCGGAGCACGAGTTCGCCGAGGGAATCCGCGAGACCGTGGCCTGGTACAAGAAGAACAAGGAATGGTGGGAGAAGATAAAGTCCGGCGAGTTCAAGCGGTGGTGGAAGCGGTACTACCGCGACCAGGGCCGCGCGTGAAGAGGCCTCGAAAAACCCACTGCGAGGGTCTATACTTACGCAATACAATCACCCCACAAACCTGGAGGAAAAATCATGCACAAACTGACTGTACCTTTACTGGCGGTCTTTTTAGTGTTCCTGGGCTGCGCCACCACCACCGGCCCCGACGGAAACGGCGACAGCTTCGACCCCGACCACCTCTCCGGCTACGTCTACGCCGCGGATGGCGAGACCCCGGTGGCCGGCGCGCTGGTCGAGCTGACGTACTACGGCGTACTCGCCGCGGATTACACGACGACCACCGATACCGAGGGCGAGTTCGTCTTCGACCAGGAGCTGCCTGACGGCGGCGCCCTCCTGGAGGCCTCCAAGGGCGGCTTCCACGCCGAAACTGACGTGAACGTCCCCGGCGACTTCGACGAGGACGTCAGGCTCGACCTCGAGATTGATTCCAGCGAAATCGCTGTCGTTCCCGGGTATTTCGATTCCATCGAGGACATTCTCGACGAACTGGGCTACGACTACACCACGCTCTCCGATGCCGACCTAGCCGACTGGAGCAACCTGGAACCCTTGCAGATGCTTTTCCTGAACTGCGGCTCCGACACCGATTGGGCCTCCGACGCCGACGTAATCGCCAACCTGGAGCGCTTCGTGGACGAGGGCGGCTACCTCTACGCCTCGGACTGGGAGTGGGAGTACATCGAGGCGGTCTGGCCCGACGCCATCGAGTTCCTGGACCTGGAAGGGGACGGTGGACCCCTGTGGGGCGAAGAGGGCACCGTCACCGGCGAAGTCATGCGCCAAGAGCTCGAGGACTACCTGGGCAGCCACACCGTGGATATTTATTACAACCTGGGCTGTTGGGCGGTCATCCTGGATGCCGGTCCGGGGACCGAGGTCCTCCTCCAGGGCGACATCGAGTATTACGACGGCTCGGCGGAAGACGCGCCGCTGATGGTGGACTTCTCCTACGGCGCGGGCAAGGTGGGCTACACCACCTTCCACAACGAGGCCCAGCTCGACGACCAGGTGCGCACCGTGCTGGTGTACTTCATCTTCAACCAGCCCGAGGGCGCCCGGAAGTGACCCCTCATCGGCGTAAACAGGCGGACCCCCGCGGGTCCGCTTTTTTTAATGGTGACGGACGGCGTTATTCCGCGTCGGGCATCTCAGGCTCCACGGGTATTTCCTCGGGGACCAGCGGCTCGTCGGTGGGGACGAGGAACGTCTCGCCCTCGAGCCGGATGCAGGCCCAGCCGGTCAGGCCGGCGACGGTCCGGACCCGGGCCCAGTCGCCGGAAACCTCCAGCACCTCCACCACCTCACCCGCGGAGAGGAGGCCGATTTTCACCCCGGTGGCGGTTGAGGGGGCGTCGCGCAGGCGTAGGGCGTCGGCGGCAACCTTCATCCGCTCGGGCGGGGTCTCCTCGACGACCTCGACCTCGTCAACGTGGGCGACCGCTCCCGCGGTGACGTTTCCCGGGTCCACGCCCAGGGCGAAGAAGGCGTCCTCGATGGTCCGGCGCAAGAGGTTCACGTTGCGCTCGTTGAAGCTCAGGTCCTTGCGGGAGGCGTAGTAGGGCTCGAAGGTTTCTTTGAAGGCGGCCAGGAGGACCGGGGCGGAGGCGGGATCACCCATGAGCCCGAGCCCCTCGGCCGCGGCCACGTTTACCAACAGGTTGATGTCGCCCAGGGCCGCCTCGACGAGCTCCCGGTCGCCGGGCTCCCCCCGCCGGGCCAGATACCAGACTACGAGCCGGCGCGCCTCGGGCTCTGGGTGTGCCAGGAGCCCCTCCACCGTCTCCCCGCCGAGCCGGTCGAAGAGGTCGCCGAGCGCGCCCATCGCCTCGTCGTCCAGGCCGATATCGTGGCCGGCCAGGAAGGTGAACAGGAGTGGAAGCCCCTCCTCGTCGGTCAAGCGGCAGTAGGCCAGGAAAGATTCCCCGCGGACGGTCTTGCTCGGGTCGGTGGCCATGGCCCGTCCCACGGCGGCCAGCGCCTCCGGGCTCCCCAGGACGCCCAGGGCCCGGGCGGCGGCGGCCCGCGTCTGCCAGTCCAATCCCCGCTCCAGGAGCTCCATCAGGGGGTAGACCAGGCTGGGGTCGCCGGCGTCCACGGCGGCCTCGGCGGCGGCGGTCAACCTGGTCGGCACGGCGGCGGGGTCCTCCAGCACCTCGGCGAAGACCGGCGCGGCGCGGCGGTCACCGATCCGCCCCAGGGCCCGCAGGGCGGCCGACGAGGTCTCCACAGTACCGGGCTTCGTCTCCCGGGCGTAGGTGGACAGTAGGAGAACCGCGCCCGAATAACCCAGCCTCCCGAGCGTCTCGATGACGACCAGGCATTTCGCCAGGGGCGGCTCCACACCGAGATATTCCAGGAGCGCCACTCCGGTTCCGTCGTCGCCCTTTGCGGCGTATAAATCGCCCAGGGCGGACAGGGCGTCGGCGTACTCGACCCGTTTCAGCATGGCGACCGGCGGTTCGAGCCGGGACGCGTCGTCCACCGCCGCGATGAGGGCCGCGGTCGCCGCGTCGTACACCGGGCCGTCGAACGCCCCGGAATAGACCTCCTGCAGGGCCTGAAGCGCGTCGTCGGACCGGCGCCGTTCCCCGACGGCCTCGGCCGCGACGGCCATCCGCCCCAACAGACCGCAGGCGGCGGTCAGTCGTTCGCCGGGCGGCGGGGGGTCGCGCCGGATAAAGTCCCCCAACATCCCGATTCCGGCGGGGTCGGGGTGGAAAGTCAGGGCCGCCAGCACTCCGGCCTCATCGCCGGTCGGATCGTGCTCCAGGAGCCATTCCGCCATTTCGACGGCATCGTCGTCCGCCAGGCGGGCGAGGGACTCGAGGACGTCCAGGCGGTCCTCGTTGGTCGCCTCATCGCTCCAGAAGGCGTCGCGGAGAAGCCTCCGGCTCTCGTCGGCGTCCATATAGCCGAGCCCCCCGATGGCGGCGCGGAACAGCGCGGGATCCTCCAGGGCCTCGGAGAGGACCGGCAGGGATTCGGGGACGCCGGTGAAGCCCAGCACGCTCAGCAGGGCACCCTTCACCCCGGGGTCGCTCTCGTTCCGGTACACCTCGTACACCCGACCGTAGTAATCGTAGCGCCCGCGGACGGCCTCGATGCCCAGCAGCGCCTCCGCGGCGGCCGTCCGCACCTGCGGGTAGGGGTCGTCCTCGAGCAGGTGGACGGCGCGGTCGGCCAGGGCGGGCAGGGCTCCACCGGTGTTCCGCCAGGAGGAGAGGGCCAGCTCGCGCAATCGGTAATCGTCCGAGCGCCAGGTATCCACGAGGCAGCCGATGGCGTCGGCCGGCCCTTCACCCGTGTAGCGGCCCAGCGCCTCGACGATTCTGCGCCGGACCTCGTAATCCTTCTCCTCGGCGGCGTTGTTGGCGAAAAAAGCCACGCAGCGGTCATCGTCCAACAGGCCGAGGAGCGTGACGGCCATACGCCGCAGGGCGACGTCGGGATCGCTCGCCTCGGCCGCCACGGCGGCGTACAAGCCGCTGGGTGTGACCGTTCCGGTGGTTCTCCCCTCCAGTTTGGCCTGGATCTGCGCCAGAAGCTCGAGACGCTCCGGGACGCTCTGGGCCCAGCCGAGTTCCTGGGCCAGATAGGCCAGCTCCTCGCCGGAGGACGATTCGACCGCTTCGGCCAGGACCGTAGTGGCCAAAATGAGGAGGAGGATGACACCGCGGCGCATGGTTTACCCCTTCGGCTCGTTTGGAACGTTCTCCGTCCCGCTCGTCCGGGGACCGGGTTCGGGGGCGAAGGAGGCGGTCCACCCCGGGCGGATCGGCGGTGGTTCGGCCGCCACCTGACCCAGCCAATCGGAGAGGAGCATGGGCGTCCGACGCCCCATCTCGTAGTACCCGTAAGCGGCGCCGACGACGAGCAGACGGCCGCCCCCGGGACGGGGCACGATTCGCAGCAGCTCCTCGGCCTCGCCCAGCCCCAGCGCCAAATACCCCTCGTCGGCCTCGAAGTTGGCGACCCGGGCGCAGGCGGTTCCCGGCAAATAACCCAGCGAGCCCTGCCGGAAGGTGTCCCGGGTGAGCTCGCGCATCAACTGGCCGAACCGGAGGAGGTAGTACTGGTCATCCGGGGTGAGGGGCACGCCGGAGACCTGCTGGCGGGCGATGGTCCCCAGGCGGGTCAAGAGGTCGTAGAACCGGCGGTACACGTCCTCCACCCGGATTCCGCTGAGAACCAGGGCCTCCCCGGCGGCGGGGGCCTCCTCCAGAAGCTCCTCGGCCGTGGGATTCTCCCGTTGGCGGGCCAGCTCGGCCGCCTGGACCGCGGCCAGCGCCTCGCTCCCGGCCAGGGGGGCGAATTCGGGGAAGAGCCCCGTCTCGCGCAACAGGTCGTGTTGGCTCTTGACCAGCCCCGCCAGACGCTCGAAGAGCTCCGGAGAGGGTTCGACGTACACGTAGGGAAGGGGGAGCGCGGGCGTCTCGCCGGTCGTCCCGATCGAGGGGGGCACCGCGGGCTCGCTCTCGAGGGCCATCGGCTCCGTGGTCAGCGCCAGCAACCCACCGCAGAACGCGTAGGCGGCGCGAAGGGCTGCGATGCCCACCGCAGGACCGGATTCCTCCTCCCCCTCCGGCGACTCCGGCGTGGCGAGGAAAGGTCGCAGGGCGCGCATCCAGCCGTAGAAGAGCCCGTCGTCGTGGCGGCGCAGATCGCCCTTGACCGCGTTCAGCGCTTCCTCGAAACCGGCGTATCCGCCCTCGCCCTGCGCGTCGAAAAGTTGCTTCCAGGCCGCCTCGCTCCCGTCGGCGGCGGCGATGTCCAAGAGGCCCGCGCTCGGGCGGCGCGTCTCGTCCGTTCCGACGGCGGGGCTGCGCAGAGTGGCCAGGTAGACCTCCAACGGCCACGTCCGCTCGGCAAAGAGGGCGAAGGTCGGCTCTTTCTCGGCCTCTTCGGGATTGTCCTCGGCAATCTTGGCCTGAATCCCGGCCACGGCCTCCGTGAAGCGGGCCAGCCCCTCGGGATCGGCCAGCTCGGCCAGGGTGACGTCGGCGCCGTAGGACTCGCGCATCAGGTCGTCCAGGGTGTCCACGTCGAAGTCGTCGGCCTCGCCGAACTGGAAGGCGAAGGCGTCGTCGAGGCGGCCCCAACTGGAGCGCAGCTCGCCGGAGCCGAGAAGGTAGGTGAGAATGAGCGCCTCGAGGGTCTGATCCCGGTCGGTCAGGCGGAACTTGACGCGGCTGGCCCAGTTGTAGCCGCGGTAGAACCCGGCGGCCGCCTCGCTGGTCCGCCGCACCCAGTCCGGCGCCTGGAAGAACTCGGCGGGGTAGCCGTCATTCCCCCGGCTGACGACGGGGGCCGGTCCCGCCCCGCCCCGGATGGCCGTGGCGGCCTGGAAGGCGTCGGGGTTCGTGATTCCGGCGCGCACGACGTTGGCCGGGACCAGGAGCTCCCCCCCCACCTCGACGTAAGAGGCGAGGAATCGGAGGTGGTCCATCAGGACGTCGTAGGCCGCCACGCCGCCGACCTGGGCCACCAGGAGCGACTCGGGGTTGGCCAGCGCGTAGGAGCGGGCCTCCTCGAGCTGGTGTATCTCCTGTTTCAGCCGGGCGTCGAGGGCGAAGTAGAAATTGACGAGCTCCAGGCGCGCCGTGTCCTCCTCCAGGGCCAGGAGGAGGAAGTCGAGGTAGTAGTCGGTCAGCTCCTCGAGGGCGTCGGCGGTGACGTAGGTCGGCCGGGTGTAGGAAGAGGCGAAGACGACGTCTCCCGGGGACTCCTCCAGGTAGGGCTGATCGAAGAGGGGCCAGCGTCGGTCGCCGTAAATCAACGAACTCCGCTCGAGGGCGTCGAGCTGCTCGGGCCGCAGGTCGTACTGCCAGAGGTTCGTCACGTCGGAGAGCGGCAGGGGGAGCGGTTGGTAGAAAATCTTACTGAAGCCGTCCACCAGGTCGGTGTAGTAGAAGCCGGAACCGTCGGGCGCCCAGGCCAACCGGCCGGGCTCGGAAAGGGGGTTGAGCTTGAGGAGCCGACCGCGGGAGGGCTCGTAGTAGTAGATGCGGTGGTTGCCGTTCAGGCTGCCGATGAACAGGAGGCCCGTCATGTTTGGGGAAAGGAGCGGCCCGCGGCCGTGAACCCCCTCGACGGGGAAAATACCCTCCAGCCCGGTGGCCACCACGGTGACCCCCTCGTCGGTTTCCGCCTCCCCCAGTACGCCGAGGCCGTGGGGCGTCCAGCGCAGATGGGACACCCCTTCGACGGGGAGCGCGACCGGTTGTCTGTCCGAGCCGTCCTCGCGAACGGTGAACGGTCCCTCCGCGGAACCGTAGAGGACGCGGTAGTGGAGGGTGTCGCTCTGGAACTGAATCGGGCTCCACCGGGGCTCCGTCTCGTCCCCCTCGTGGTGGGTCAGCCGCAGCTCACCCCCGCCACGGGCGTCCATCACCCAGACGTCGTAATCGCCCTCGACCCGCGAGACATAGACCAGGGAGGAGCCGTCGGGCGAGTAGTGGGGGTCCTTTTCGTCCGAGGTGGAATGGGTGAGCTGGTGCAGCTCGCCCCCGGCGGCGGGGACGACGTAAAGATCGGAGTTGCCGCTCCGGTCGGAGGCGAAGGCCACCAGGGTGCCGTCCGGCGAGACGGCCGGCGTGCTGTCGTTGCCCTCGCCCGTGGTTATCTGCACGGGGGAGGGGAGCTTCGCCTCGACAATCTCCACCCCCTCGGGCACCAGCCGCCCCGCCTCGGCGGGGACGGACAGGAGGATGACCAGGCCGACGGTGATTCCACCGATCAGGAGCACCGTGACGATGGGGTAGATCCACTTCCTGGCCGGGGAGAGACCGCCGAACCACTCTTTGAGCCGCTGGATGGGGTGGGGCATGACCGACTTCCGGCTGAAGGGGCGCGTGCGGGAAAACCCCGGGGGCGCGCCTGTGTGTACTCGGGCGGGCTAATCCTACCGGCGGGGCCCAGCGTTGTCAACCGATAGAGAAGCAATCCACTTGCATCTGCAACATAGTTGCGTTATAATCCCGAGGGCTGGCCGCCCGTCTCCCGCCGACGATAGCCGTGAGTGTAATCTACGAATCCATCGGCGGATGCATTTCACCGGGGACTGAAGTTGAAAACCGAGACCGCCGGGGTGTTGCTGAAAAAGAAAGGCCTGCGCTGCACCGACCCGCGCGTGCGGACCCTGGACGTCATCCTCGCCGGCGACCGGCCGTTGAGCCACGCGGAGATCGAGGAACGGCTGGAGCCCAGGCTCGACCGTGTCACCCTCTACCGGGTGCTGAACGACCTCGCCGAGGCCGGACTTCTGCGGCGGATAACCACGGGGGCGGCGACGCGCTTCGGCGCCTCGGACCACGCCCACGCCCACTTCACCTGTGACGCGTGTGGGATCACAACCTGCCTCGAAACGGTCCCCGTCCCCCGCCCCGCCCTGCCGATGCGGTACGTGGTGGAGGGGGTTGAGCTGAACCTGAGCGGGCTCTGCCCCGGATGTTCAAACGCGCTCCGTCCCGATGAGCCGGAGGTCGAGGAGAAATGAAGGTCCGCGCTTTCCTAGCGTTCATCCCCTCGACCCTCCTCCTCTCCTGCGGTGGGGGGGAGGTGGTCGAGGACGGAGGCGGCCTCACCGTAGTGGCTAGTATTTTACCGATATACCTTCTTACCGAAAATGTAGTGGGTAATACGACGGGCGTCACGGTGGACGTCCTGGTCAGCCCCGAGGCCGGCGATATTCACAACTACCAGCTCGTCCCGGGGGACCTGTTAAAACTAAACCGCGCCGACCTGGTCATCCTCAACGGCCTGGGCCTCGAGGGGTTCCTCGGGGACGCCCTGGCCGACCTGCCCGAGGGGACCGAAATCGTGACGGCCGGGGAAGGCATCGAGCCCCTGCCCCTCACCTTCCACAATCATCAGGGAGAACCGCACGGCGACGAGCACGGGGAGTGGGACCCCCACCTCTGGGTCTCCCCCCGCAACGCCGTGCGGATGACGCAGAACATCCGCGACGCCTTGGCGGAGGCGGACCCGGCCCACGCCGACGCCTACCGCGCCAACGCGGCGGAGTTCATCGCCCGGCTAGAGGCGCTCTACGAAAAGATGCTCACCGCCGCCCGGGGGTGGCCGAACCGCGCCATCGTCACCAACCACGACGCCTTCGGCTACCTGGCCCGGGACCTGGACCTGGAAATCGCCGGCGTGGTGATGCTCACGCCGGGCGCGTCCCCCTCGGCCGGGGAGATGCTCCGGCTGGTAGGAATGATCCGAAATAAAGGCGCCGCCGCCGTCTTCGTCGAGCCCGGTTACCCCGAAGGATCGGCACGCAACATCGCCCGGGATGCGGAGGTTCCGGTTTACGTCCTGGACCCCTGCACCACCGGCGGCACCGACCCCGGCCGATTCCTCGAAGTGATGGAGAAAAATCTGGAAAACCTCGACGCCGCCCTGGGAGGGCGATGACCGAATCCGGTGTAGTGGATAGACCGGCGATCAGCCTGGCGAACGTCACGGTCCGCCTGGGCGATCGGGTCGTCCTGGAAGACGTCACCGCCGACGTCCCGACCGGTGTCATCACCGCGGTCATCGGACCCAACGGCGCGGGCAAAACCACGCTGCTCAAGGCCATCCTGGGGCTCGTGCCCTACGAGGGCCGTGTCGTTTTCCCAAGTTTCCCGCACCGCCCGAGCTTCGGGTACGTCCCCCAAGCGCTGGGGGTGGACGAAGGCTCGCCGCTGACGGTGATGGATTTCCTGCTCCTCAAGCTCCAGCACCGGCCGCTGTGGCTCGGGCGGAGTCGTTCGGCGGGCGACGAGGCGCGGCGCCAGCTCGGGGCCATGCGGGCGGAGAATCTGGCCGATCGGCCCCTGGGCGTCCTCTCCGGTGGGGAGCGCCAGCGGGTGCTCCTGGCGGCGGCCCTGGCGGGGAGGAACGGCGGCCCGGACGTGCTGTTACTGGACGAGCCGGCCTCCGGGATAGACGCGGTCGGGGGCGAGCTCTTCGCCGCGCTCCTGGCCGAGCTCACCGAGGAGCGCGGCCTGACCACCGTCCTGGTCAGTCACGACCTCTCCGTCGTCTCCGCCCACGCCCGGCGGGTCGTCTGCCTCAACCGGCGACTGATGGGGGTGGGGTGCACCCGGGAGACCATCTCGCCGGAAACCATCGCCGCCATGTACGGGCGGGACGTGAGCCTCTTCCTCCACGACCACCACCCCAGGGATGGGTAGCCGGAAAACGGCCCCCCGAGGCGTCGAGCAACGAACCCTTTCCGGAATGCGACCAAACCGCCCACGATGTTCGAGCCGCTCTACCAGTTGCTGAACCATCTGCTCCCCCAGGCCCTCGCCGGGGCGTCGTTCTTGAACCGCGCCCTGGTGGGCGGCCTCTTGCTCGCCGCCGCCTGCGGCATCGTCGGGGTCGGCGTGCTGGGGCACCGGATGAGCTTCTTCACCAACGCGGTCAGCCACTCCAGCTTCGCCGGGGTGGCGGTCGGCCTGCTGGCCGGTGTCTCGCCCTACGTCGGCCTCGTCGGGTTCGCCGTTTTCGTCGGCCTGGGGATAACGGCGCTGCGGCGGCGGGGGCACCTCTCCGGCGACGCGACCGTGGGGGTGGTCTTCTCCGCGGTGATGGCCCTGGGGATAGTTTTGCTGAGCGCGTTTCGGGGGCTGGGGCGGGAGATGCTGACCTACATCTACGGCGACATCCTGGCGCTCACCGAGGCCGAGGTGTACCTGGCCTTCGGCGCGCTGGTCGTGGCGGTGGCCTTCTCGGTCTTCTTCTTCAACCGCCTGGCGCTGACGGCGGTGAGCCCGGAGGTGGCGAAGGCGTCGGGAGTCCGCGTGGCGGCCCTGGAATACGCCCACGCGGCGCTGGTGGCGGGGATAGTGGCGGTGGCCATCCGGGCGGTGGGGCTGCTCTTCGTTACGGCGCTGTTGATTCTCCCCGCGGCGACCGCCCGCAACATCGCCCGGAACCAGGGCTCTCTCTTCTGGTGGTCGGCCGGTCTCGGGGCCCTCTCCGCCGTGGGGGGGACAATTCTGAGCGTGTACCTCAACACCTCCACCGGGGCGACGATCATCCTCCTCGGGGCCGTCCTCTTCGGGGCGTCCGTCCCCATCAGGCTGGCGAGGAAGGCCAAGAGCCCGTGAAAGGGCCCATCCGGTCGGAACGGAGCGTATGGGCTCCGCTCGTCCGGGGGTCCGCGCCCAATGGTACGGCCGCTGCGGACGAATCCTCCTCTCGATTGACAGATTCATCCCTTGACAAGGCTGACCCGATAATAAAAGATGATTCTGACGATGACTTAACGAGGGTTCGGATGTCCCAACGAAAAGCGGGTTTCGGTTGGGTTCTGCTCGCAGCCTGCCTCATTCTGTCCTGCGACCTGGTCAGTGGGCCCGGCAAGGGCGAGGTCTTCAGCACCGACCACCCGCCAAAAGGGACGGTGTGCACCGTCTGGGCACCGTCAAATACTTATTCCGACATGCAACAACTCCAATGGGCCGGGGATGGCGAGAGCATCTACGTTACGTGCGTCAACGGCTTGTACTTTAACAGCCCAGGATTCTTGGTTGAATATGGCCTGTTTGGACAAAAGCGCCTGTACTATAGATCATTCTCTTCCTTAGATTTTATCTCCTACAGCTCTTGCGTGGACGAGGCGGCGGATTACGTCTATACCGGTCGTGCACGACCCTATTACTACAGTGGCTTTGGTCTCTCCGGTTATATCTTCCGCGATTACGGCGATGACAGAATGGAGGACCGCTTCTTCATTGACGACAACCAGCAACGCTACGACCTCCATTTCACCCCCGACGGCTCCGGGTTTGGCTATTGGGTGGACCTCTATCGGAGTGACCAGTTTGCTTTCGCCGTTTTCGATAGGGCCACGGAAACGGAAACGCAGTTCTTCACCGTCGAACCGGACCTCTTCGACACTCGCCACTTCTGCTGGTGGCCGACGGGCGACTCCATCGTCACCGCCGTCAACCTCTCCGAGACCGAGCACGCCATGGCCCGCATTTACCTCGACGGCAGCTACGAGCTGCTGACCCCCGTGCAGGCGGACGAGGTGAATCTGCCCAGCGTGGACCCCCTCGGTAACCGCGTCGTGTTCCAGCGCACCACCACCGGCCCGGGGGACACCTCCTCACACTTCCTCTGTGAGTACGACATCGCCACCGGCGTTTTCTCCGATGTCATCGAGCCCAAGACCCTTCCCGACGAAACCGAGTACGAGTACATCCTCTTCGATCCCGCCGGCGAGTGGATCGCGTTCATCGAGACTTACCCCCGAGTTTCCGGAAATCTGCAAGCTCTCAAGGCCATTTATTGGCCGGAGGAGGAGTAGAGATTCGGGACGCGGTCGGGGCGAACAGTCGGGCGGGTTCCGAACAGCCGTGGGATCCCGAGGTGATAAAAAACACAATAAAAAAGGGGCCGTCCGGCCCCTAAAATTCAACGTCCGACACGCCGTCTCACTCCGCCTTCTTCACCCGCCGCACCTTGACCGCCCGGTTGCCCTGCGGGTCCTCCAACATCTCGAACTCCACCTCTTCACCCTCGGCGAGCTCCGGGGGCTCCTCCAGGATTTCCGAGAAGTGCACGAAGAGGTCGGGCGCACCGGGCCGCTGGACGAAGCCGTAGCCCTTGGCGCCGTTGAACCACTTGACTTTCCCGCGGAGGAGCTCCTCGGACATCTTTAAAACCTTCCCGGCGTCCCCGACGGGCCGACCTGGTAAAATTCACCTAACTGCGGCAGAGGGAACCTTACCAACTACCCCTCCGGGCGTCAAGCCCAAAACACACCGCCCTTCCCCGCCGGCGGTCCTTCGTGTATACTGCCGGAATGCGCTGCCTGGGGATTGATTTCGGCGGGAAACGGATCGGCCTGGCGCTGTCGGATCCGGAGGGGAAAATCGCCCGGCCCCACGGCGTCTTGGAGCGCCGGAGCCCGCTGGCCGACGTGCGCCGCATCTGCCTGGCGGCCGTCGAGGAGGGGGTGGACGAGGTCGTCCTCGGCCTGCCGCTCGAAGAGGATGGAACCCGAGGCGAATCGGCCGCGGCCGTCGAGGGGTTTTTCGCCGATCTGGAATCCCACCTGGACCTGCCGATTCACCTCTCCGACGAGCGGTACACGTCCCGGGTGGCACAGGACGCGTTGCGCGAGGCCGGTCTCGACGCGCGGTCGGCCAGGGGAAAAGTGGACGCCGTCGCCGCGGCGCTCATCCTCCAGGCCTACCTCGACCGCCGGGGCCGGGCGGACGCCGATGAGTGAGGAATGACCCTGTTCGCCTATTAACCACTACGCGGTGGGTATGCCTGCGATGAGCCTCTTCTCATCCCTCTTCCGTAAGAAACCGACGCGTAACCTCCGGCGCGAGCTGGAGGCCTTTACGATTGCCTCCGCCCAACTCGCCCCCCGTTTGGCCCCGTACATCGAGATTCTCCAAAAGCACTACGACGCCCGTCTTATCCACTACACCGGCGAGCTCGTCGGAGAACCGAAAAAGGCGATTCGGGGAATCATAGAAACGTGCGATTCCCTGGGTTACACGGCGCGGGTCTCCGGCACGGCCGACACCGCCGCCATGAAAATCGGGACCAAGCGCAGCGGTCGCGGCTTCAACCGGCGGACGCAGCTCGTCTTCGCCGTTCTGACGGTCCTGACGGTGCTCTGGGCCGGCGGGATGCACGCCGGGGTGGACATCCTCGAGCATCCGGAGCTGTGGTATCTGGGGCTCCCCTTCGCCGTCTCCCTCCTCGGCATTCTCCTGGCCCACGAGTTTGGACACTACATCGCCGCCCGGCGCCACGGGGTCAGCGCCACGTTACCTTTACTTTTACCCGTGCCGAATCCGCTCCTCGGTACGGCGGGGGCGGTCATCCGCATGCGCTCGCCGGTGCCCGACCGCCGGGCCCTCTTCGACATCGGAATCGCCGGACCGCTGGCCGGGGTCGTCGCGGCGATCATTGTCACCATCATCGGCCTGACCCTGTCCGAGGTGGTAAAGCTGGACCCCCGGACGGCGGTACCGCTCTACTGGCCCGAGTTCGAGCTGACCTACGGCCAGCCGGGGCTGATCACCATGCGCTTCTTCGACGAGCCCACGGCGTCCATGTTGGTAAACATGCCGCCCCTCTTTAAGCTACTCCAGCTCGCCGTAGTGGGTACGTTGGCCCCGGACGAGGTCCTCCTCCTGCACCCGGTGGCCTTCGCCGGCTGGCTGGGGTTCCTCGTGACCGCGCTCAACCTGGTCCCCGTGGGGCAGTTGGATGGCGGCCACATCGTCTTCGCCGGCCTGCGCAGGGCGTACAAGCCGCTGGGGAGTCTGATGGTGGTCGCCCTGTTGTTCTTCGCCTTCTTCTGGCCCGGGTGGCTGGTGTGGATCGGGGTCCTCTTCTTCGTCGCCCGGAAGAGGCCCGCGCCCCTGGACGACGTCACGCCGCTGGGCCGGGGCCGCACGCTGGGCGCCGTCGGGGCGATTCTGCTCTTCCTGCTCTGCCTGACTCCGGTGCCCCTGCCGGGATTCTAGGGTTATCCACTACATATGTAGGGCGATCCCGTGGGATGAGTCCCCTGCGGGCCGCCGCGTTTTCTACGTTCCCGCCCCCGACCCTCACCCCGGCCCGTCGGACGCCGCTCCCGCCGGGAGAGGGAAATCTTC
>DATKYS010000015.1 GCA_035528375.1 bacterium | reverse complement strand
CTGACGCTGACCACGTTCTGGTTGATGACCTTCTGCAAGAGGAGCGTCAGGCGCATGAGCCCCACGTTGAGGGCGATGGCGGCGGCCACGGCCCCCAGGGCGAACAGCTCGCCGGAGTGCGCGGCGATGGTGACCGCCTGGGCGAAGGTGGCCGGCCCCACGATCAACGGCACCGCGAAGGGGACCACCTTCAACTCGCCCAGGTCCTGGTTCCGGCGCAGGTGGAAGGTGACCCCCCGGCTCAGGCGCGTGTAGCCTATTCCCGCCAGCACCAGCCCCCCGGCCAGCCGCAGCGTGGCCACGTCCACCCGGAAGACCACCTTGAACAGGAAGCTCCCCGTCCCGGCGATGAGCGCCGTGATTAAAAAAGCCCACAGGTTCCCGAGGTAGATGAGACGCGACACGTCCCGGTCCGGGTGCTCCCGGGCGATGGACAGGATCAGCATCATCTGGCTCACCGGGTTGATGATGATGATCAGGAAGATGAGCTGGAGGCAGAATTCGTTCATCTACCCTCCGAGGAGATGACCGCGCAGGAGTTCGAACAGGGGGCGGAGACGGTCTTCGGCGGGCGCGTCGCCGGGGTCCGTCCCGACGGCGAATCCCGGCCCGGGCGCGGGAATCACGAATGCCGGCAGGTCCTCAAGGCGCGGCGCGGGTTCCAGCCAGTCGTCCAGGAGCACCGCCGCCGGTCCGCCGGTCCCCCGGGCCAGCTCCGCCAGCTCCCCGATTCCCAGGTGCTCGACGAAACCGGCCAGGCGGAAGCTCCCCGAGGCGGCCCACACCGCCCCGTCGCCGGAGGCCCATTCACGGGCGAGCTCCCCGGAGCGGCAGCGGTTGGTGGTCCCGAAGGGGACGACTTCCAGCCCGGTTTCGGTCAGCACATCGGCCAGGCGGCGGCCGTCGGCCAGGGTCAGCTTCTGCCCGCGGCAGAGCCAGACGCGCCGCGCCATGCTTCTCGAAAAAAACGCGGCCAACCCCCGCGCGGGGTCGTCGCACGCGACCATATCCCCGAGGGGCAAACCGTAGAGCTCGGCGGCCAGGAGAGTCGTCAAGACGGGGAGTTTCTCCCCGGACGGCCGGCCCAGCAGGTCCCGGCCCCAGCGGACGGCTTCGGCGGCCGACTCCCCCGGGGGCCCCGGCCGGAGCGCCAGGCGGCAGAGCCCGGTAAGAAGCCCGCCGGGCAGAGCGCCCAGGTCGGGCTCCCGCTCGAGGACCTCGCGCCGAACCGCGTCCACGCTCGGGGGGTGCGCCATCGCTAAGCCTCCTTAATTCAAGGGATTACTCTACCGTTTGCACGGTCCCGTGTCAAATTGCACGCATCGGCGGGGCCGGTTGAGCTTGACTATCCCCGGGCGAGTTGCTAAACTGCGTCTGTTTTTGTGCGGATGCATCCGGTGCGGCGCACCGTGTCGGGATTCCGCCCCTGCCGGCGTCGTGGTCATGCACCGGCCCGCATTGAAGAAGAGCGATTCCACCGAAACCGTCTTCCACAGCGGATTTGTGGTACTTCTAGGTCGCCCAAACGTCGGCAAGTCCACTCTCCTCAACACCCTGTTGGGCGAGAAGGTCGCGCCCGTCACCCCCAAGCCCCAGACCACGCGCCGCCTCCTGCGCGGCGTACTCACCGCCGACGGATACCAGGCGGTCTTCGTGGACACGCCGGGGTACCACCGACCGATGGACGAGCTCGGGCGCAGGATGATGGCGACCACCCGGACGGCGCTGGCCGACGCGGACGCCGTTCTGGTCGTGGTGGACTCCACCGACTGCGGGCCGACCGACGGCGAGCTCGGCGACCTGGCCGCGGGGGCGAAAAAACCGTGGCTCGCGGCCTGGAATAAAATTGATCTCCCGGACGCCGGCCCCCTTCCCCCGCGGCTGGGGGGCGGTGACGTCGAGGCATTCGGAGTCTCGGCCCTCACCGGAGCGGGGTTCGAGGCCCTCCTCGGCCGGTTGGTGGAGATGCTGCCCGCCGGGCCGCCCTTCTACGACCCCGACCAGCTCACCGCCGAGACCGAGCGCGAGCTGGTGGGCGAATTCGTGCGCGAGCAGGCGATGCTCGTCCTGCGCGAGGAGCTGCCCTACGCCCTCGAGGTCGCCCTGGATACATTCGAGGAGCGGCCGGGCGGCCTCACCTACATCGCCGCGACCCTCTTCGTGGAGAAAAAGAGCCAGGTGGGGATAGTCGTGGGGGCCGGGGGGTCCGTCCTGCGCGGAATCGGCGTGCGGGCCCGACAAACCGTGGAGGCCTTTTTGGATCGGCGCGTGTACCTGGACCTCTCGGTCAAGGTCCGGCCCAAGTGGCGCCGCGACCCCGCCGCCCTCGACGGGTTCGGCTACGGCAGGAGCCGGTGACGAAAATGGGCAAGAACGACCACAACGAAAATCCGGTGCGCATCTTCGAGGAGTGGTGCAAGGGCTGCGGCATCTGCGTCGCCTTCTGCCCCAAGGGCGTGCTGGTGCTCAACCGCCTCGGCAAGGCGGAGATCGCCCACCTCGAAAATTGCCTCTACTGCAAGCTCTGCGAGATTCTGTGCCCCGATTTCGCGGTCAACGTCAGGGACAAACCCGAGGCGGAGAAAGCCGATGGCGACGGGTAAAAATCTGCAGTTCTACTCGGGTAACGAGGCGATAGCCCACGGCGCGCTCTACGCCGGGTGCGATTTCTTCGCCGGGTACCCCATCACCCCCTCCACCGAGGTGGCCGAGATAATGGCGCTGGAGCAGCCCAAGCGGGGCGGCTCCTTCATCCAGATGGAGGACGAGATAGCCTCCATGGCGGCCATCGTGGGGGGCGCCATGGGCGGGGCCAAGTCCATGACCGCCACCAGCGGACCCGGCTTCTCCCTCATGCAGGAGAACCTGGGCTACGCGGCCATGATCGAGGCGCCCTGCGTCCTGGTGAACGTGATGCGCGGCGGGCCCTCCACCGGACTCCCCACCAAGGTCGCCCAGGGCGACGTCATGCAGGCCCGCTGGGGCACCCACGGCGACCACCCCATCATCGTGCTGACCCCCGAAAGCGTCACGGAGTGCTTCACCCTCACCGTGGAGGCCTTCAACCTCGCCGAGCGGTTCCGCACCCCGGTTATCCTTCTGGCCGACGAGATGATAGGCCACATGTACGAGGTCATCGAGGTCCCCGAGCCCGGCGAGCTTCACGTGGTCGAGCGAGAGATCGCCGAGCGCCCCGCCGAGTGGTACCGCCCCTTCGAGCTCACCGCCCACGGCACCGTCCCCCTCATCCCCTTCGGCGAGGGCTACCGCTACCACGTCACCGGCCTGACCCACGACGAGGACGGCTTCCCCACCGGGGTTCCCGCCGAGTGCAACCGGATGCTCCGCCACCTGTGCGCGAAGCTGGACAAGAATCCCGAAATCCGCATGACGGAGCGGGTGGACCTGGACGACGCCGACGTGGCCGTGGTGGCCTACGGGTGCACGGCCCGGACCATGCGCCGGACGCTCTACGCCGCCCGGCGGGCGGGCGTCAAGGCCGGCATGCTCCGACTGAAGACCATCTGGCCGCTCCCTGAGAAGGCCATTGACGAGGTCTGCGACCGCGTGGAGATGGTGGTGGTCCCCGAGCTCAACCTGGGACAGTTGGTGGGCGAGGTGGAGCGGGTCAACCGCGGCCGGGCGCGCGTACTCCCGGTCAACCGCGCCGACGGGGAGATATTCAACCCCTACGAAGTCGCCGACCTCCTCGTCCGGACCCACCGCGGAATGCGCGAGAAGGGCGAAACCGCGGACTTCCTCTTCTGAAGCGTTACGGGGGAGACGTGTCGCAAAAACCAAAGTCGGTCGTCCTCTCATACCTGCGCGCCAGGAAAAAATTCCCCACGGTGTGGTGTCCGGGGTGCAGCCTGGGCGTCATCATGGGGTCCCTCATCCGCGCCGTCCACAAGCTGGAGATAGACAAGGACGAAATCGCCTTCGTCTCGGGCATCGGCTGCACGGGGAGGATGCCGGTCTACACGGATTTCAACACGCTCCACGGCACCCACGGCCGCGCCCTGCCCTTCGCCACCGGGATAAAGCTGGCCCGGCCCTCCCTCAAGGTGATCACGGCCATGGGGGACGGCGACGCCACCGCCATCGGGGGCAACCACTTCATCCACACCTGCCGGCGCAACCTGGACCTCACCGCCATCATCGTCAACAACTACATCTACGGGATGACGGGCGGGCAGTACTCGCCGACGACCCCGGTGGGCCGGCGGGCCTCCACGGCGCCCTACGGCATGATCGAGACGCCCTTCGACATCTGCAACCTGGCCAAGGCGGCGGGGGCGGCCTTCGTCGCCCGCACGACCAGCTACCACGCGGCCGCCATGACCGAGCTCATCGCCCGGGCCATCGAGATCCGCGGCTTCGCCGTCGTCGAGGTCATGGCCCACTGCTACACCACCTACGGCCGGCGCAACCGCTACGTGAGCCCCGTGGAGATGATGGAGGAGGAGAAGAAGCTGGCGGTGCCCCTGAAGGCTTTCGGCAAGCTGAAGGAGAAGGACCCCGGCTACGCGCTCAAACCGGGGCAGTACCTCACCGGCGTGTTCACCGACGACGACTCCCGCCCCGAGTTCACCCAGGTTTACGCCGCGCTCTGCCGGCGGGTTCAGGGGGGTTGAGTTGGCCGGTATCCAATCGCAACACGGCGTGAAGATGACGGTGGTCCGTTTCGCCGGCTCCGGCGGACAGGGCCTGATGACCTCGGGTCGCATCCTGGCCCAGGCGGCGGGGCTCTACGACGGCCGCACGGTGGTCCAGACCCAGAGCTACGGCCCCGAGGCCCGCGGCGGCGCCGCCAAGAGCGAGGTCTGCATCGCCGACGCCCCCATAAACAACCTCAAGCCCACCCGGATTGACGTCCTGGTGGCCATGAACCAGGCCTCCTGCGACAAGTACTCCGGCGACCTCAAGCCCGAGGGCGTCCTGGTCGCCGATTCGAGCTTCGTGGACAAGCCCCCCCGGGAGGACGCCTTCTGCTTCCCCTTCACCTTCCACTGCCGCGACGCCCTGGGCAACCCCGTGGTGGCCAACATCATGTCGCTGGGTTACCTGTTGGTCCTCACCGGGGTGACGAGCCGGGAGGCGGTGGAGTGGGCGCTCACCGAGAAAGTGCCGGGGCGGTTCCTGGAACTCAACCTGCGGGCGTTCGAGGAGGGGGCGCGGGAGGGCGTGAAGGCGCGGGACGCCAGGGCCGGCCGGGAGGGATTCTGAGGTCGGCGGTGAGGTTCGGCGGGGGAGGTGCGGCGGGCTTCGATCGTTTTAACGGCGTGTCACGCGGATTCCGAGTCCGGCGGTAGAGGTTCTCGGGCCCGGTCGAGCGGCAAGAGAGGGCGTAGATTCTGACCCAGGCGGGAGAGGTGCGGCGGGCTTCGATCGTTTTAACGGCGTGTCACGCGGATTCTGAGTCCGGCGGGGGAGGTTCGGCGGAGTCCGACTGCGGACGGCCGTACTGCCGGTGCGGCGGGCGGATTCCGAGTCCGGCGGGGGAGGTCTGACGGGTGCGGACCCTGGTGCTGGTGAAACCCGACGGCGTGGAGCGGAACCTGGTGGGCGCGTGCCTGGCCGCTTTCGAGGGGGCGGGGCTGTCCATCGCCGATCTCGAGCTGCTGACCCTCTCGCCCGAGCGGGCCCGGGAGCTCTACCGGATCCACCGGGACGAGCCGTTCTTTGACTCCCTGGTGGCCTACATGTCCTCGGGTCCCGTGGTGGCGGCGGTTCTCGAGGGCCCCGACGCGGTGCGGCGCGCCCGGGAGGTCATGGGCGCCACCGATCCCGCCGAGGCCGCCCCCGGAACGCTGCGCGCCCTCTACGGCGAATCCATCCAGCGCAACACCGTCCACGGCAGTGACTGCGAGAACGCGGCGAAGTACGAGGTGGCGGTGATTTTCGGTCCCCGTTGAATGAGCGGTGGGAAGGTGGTACGGGATGGGTGGTCGTTCTTATCCCCGGACCCGCGTGGGCCCCGCCCGACCGCGAAAAGACGAGCCCACCGCCTAACGGCCCATATTAATCGCATGACGGCGCAAGCCGCAAGACTCCCCCAAACTAGATCAACCAACCGATTCCGCAGAAAAGAGCGGTCCGCGCCCCCGTAGATTCGTTTTCAGCGGCGGACCGGTCGTACCGCTCGAAGGTGAGTCGGGGTCGGTTCGTGACGCCGCGGCGGCTCCCGCCGTCCGGCCCGAAAGGAACGATATGAACGGCGCCCTCTTCGCCGCCCCGGGCCTCTTCGTCCGGGAACTCGAACCGGGGGACGACCTCAAGCTCTCCTACTGGCCCGACACGGTGTACCTCGGTTCCGACGGGCACCACTGGGGCTCCCCCGAGAACGCCCAGCAGAACCTCGATGAGCTCAAGCTCCTGTGGGGCAACGTCACCGTGGTCTGCAACACCGAAAACGGCCAGGCCCTGGGCCTCCTCGTGTGGACCGAGGAGTCGGACGGGGGGTGCCGCTTCGGGCTGGAGCTGGCCCCGGACCGGATCGGGCGGGGCATCGGCCGCCAGCTCGTCATCTCCTTCATCGAGTTCGCCTTCGGCATCCTGGGCTTCAAGGAGCTGCGGGCCAAGGTCTCCGCCACCAACAACCCGGCGGTGAACCTCGGCCGCCAGCTCAACTTCCACCTCATAGACGAGACCTTCGATGTCACCCCCCACTGCCGGCTCCCCATCTTCACCGATAAAAGGTTCGAGGGGATGCGGGAGAATTTCCGCAACGAGGGGGGCATCGTGATGGAGCGGGTGCTGGAGCTGGGGCTCGACGCGGAGGACTGGCACCCCTCGGTCTTCGAATAGGGGCGGTCGGGCCGGATGGTCGGGGGCGGGTGTGGAGACGCTCGAAAGGGGGGGGTGGCGGAGGCCGGGCCGGATAGTCGGGGGCGGGTGCCGATTGAACCCGGCTCGCTACTTCCGGTGGCGGTCGGGCCGCATGGTCGGGGGCGGGTGTGGAGACGCTCGAAAGGGGGGGTGGCGGAGGCCGATCCGGATGGCCGGGGGGCGGACAGGGCCCCTTTTCTGAGGCCGAAGGGTCGCCGACCTTGCGCCGCGCCTCTTCGTCTTTTCGTGAGTGAACCGAACCAGGGGGTTGGCCTTGTTCAAGATCGTCGGTAAAAAAGTCCTCGGGCCCGACATCAAGCTATTCGACGTCGAGGCGCCGCTGATCGCCCGCAAGATTAAGCCCGGGCAGTTCATCATGCTGCGCATCAACGACACCGGCGAGCGCATCCCGTTGACCATGGTGGACCGCGACCCCGAGGCCGGGACGGTGACCATCATCTTCCAGGAGGTGGGCAAGACCACCCGCCAACTGGGGACCCTGGAGCCGGGCGACGCGGTGGCGGATTTCATCGGCCCCCTGGGCCGGTACCACCCCATGGGCGGTGAGCACAAACGGGTCCTGGGCGTGGGGGGCGGGATCGGCGTCGCGCCGCTCCTGCCGAAAACCCGGGAGTTCAAGGAGAACGGGAACCGCGTCGTGAGCATCATCGGCGCCCGCTCAAAGAACCTCCTCATCCTCGAGGACGAGATGCGGGCCGCCTCCGACGAGCTGATCGTCTGCACCGACGACGGCAGCTTCGGCCACAAGGGCTTCGTCTCCGACATTTTGAAAGCAAAGCTCGACGAGAGCACCGATTACGACTTCGTGCTGGCCATCGGCCCGCCCATCATGATGCGGGTCTGCCGCGACCTGGTGAAGCCCTACGGCGTCCCGGTGTACGTCAGCCTGAACACCATCATGGTGGACGGTACGGGGATGTGCGGCTCCTGCCGGGTCACCGTGGGCGGCGAGGTGAAGTTCGCCTGCGTGGACGGGCCGGAGATGCGCGGCGAGGAGATTGATTTCAACGAGATGATGGCCCGCCAGAACCGCTACCTGGCCGAGGAGAAGTGCGCCCTGGATCGCTACCTGAAGGAGGTGGGGTAGTGGAGAAAACCCCCGAGGAACTGAGGAAGGCCGGAGTCAGGCAGCTCGAGAAGACCCCGATGCCCGAGCAGGACCCCGAGGAGCGGGTGCGCAACTTCCGGGAGGTCCCCTTCGGCTACACCGACGAGATGGCCGTCGCCGAGGCGTGGCGCTGCCTGGAGTGCAAGGACGGCCCCTGCATCGCCGGTTGCCCGGTGGAGATTGACATCCCCGCCTTCATCCGCGCCGTCAAGGAGGGCGACTTCCGCGCAGCCGCGGGCGTCATCAAGAGGACCAACTCCCTGCCGGCGGTCTGCGGTCGCGTCTGCCCCCAGGAGGTGCAGTGCGAGATAGTCTGCCTGCGGGGCAAGAAGGGTGAGCCGGTGGCCATCGGCCGCCTCGAGCGCTTCGTCGCCGACTGGGAGGCCGCGCACGGCGATCCCGAGCTCCCCGAAATCGCCCCGCCCAACGGGCACAGGGTGGCCGTCATCGGCTGCGGGCCCGGCGGGATGACCTGCGCCGGCGACCTGGCCGTCATGGGCTACGACGTGACCGTCTTCGAGGCCTTCCACGCCTCGGGCGGCGTCCTGCGCTACGGCATCCCCGAGTTCCGTCTGCCCAAGGCCATCGTGGACCGCGAGACGCACTACCTCGAGCTGCTGGGCGTCAAGTTTTCCTACAACATGGTCATCGGGAAAGTCTGGACGCTGGACGAGATGCGCCGGGACGGCTTCGAGGCCTTCTACATCGGCACCGGCGCCGGGCTCCCCTGGTTCATGAAGATCGAGGGCGAGGGCCTGAACGGCGTTTACTCCGCCAACGAGTTCCTCACCCGGGCCAACCTCATGGGGGCCTACGACCCAGAGCGAAATGACACGCCAATCTGGGTCGGCAGGCGGACGGCGGTCATCGGCGGGGGCAACGTGGCGATGGACTCGGCCCGCACGGCGCTGCGCCTGGGCTCCGAGCACGTTTACATCGTCTACCGCCGCTCGCGGGTGGAGATGCCCGCCCGCAACGAGGAGATACACCACGCCGAGCAGGAGGGGATCGAGTTCTTCCTTTTGCAGAACCCCCTGAAAATCCTCGACGACGGCAAGGGCTGGGTCGGGGGGATGGAGTGCATCCGGATGGAGCTGGGCGAGCCGGACGACTCGGGCCGCCGCCGCCCCGTTCCCATGAAGGGCTCCGAGTTCATCCTCGACGTGGACTGCGTGGTGGTGGCCATCGGCAACGGGCCGAACCCGCTCTTGATCGAGGCCACCCCGGGGCTCAAGGTCACCAAGTGGAGCAACATCGTCACCGACGAGAAGGGGCGGACGAACATCCCCGGCGTGTTCGCCGGCGGCGACATCGTGACGGGGGCCGCGACGGTCATCGAGGCGATGGGGGCGGGGAAAATTGCCGCCCGCGCCATGGACGCCTACGTCAAGGGCGACAAGACCTGGCCCGAGTTGTAGCAGAAGGTCTAATTCAGTTGAAATCCTACGGGGTCGGCGTTGGCCGGCCCTTTTTAAAGTTGACGAAAAGAATCTAGTAGGTTAAGCTGTATTTGTTGGAGGAGGTACGATCATGGAAAAACAACGAATTTGGCTTTCTTACGATCTAGGTATAGAAGGCGATTACGAAAGTATGTATTTCTGGTTGGACTCCCATGAAGCCAGGGAGTGTGGAGATAGTGTAGCTTCCTTCGTTTATATATTTCGACATGATCTCATTGAAGAAATAAAAAGTGATTTGGAAGCGAATGTTAATTTAAGGAAAAAGGATAGAGTTTACATCATCTTCTACGACACAGTGAAAAAGAGTCTAAGGGGGGGGTTTATATTTGGTGGTCGTAAAAGGCATGCACCGTGGTTTGGGTACGCCATTCGGACGACTCCTGAAGAGGATTATTGATTTGGCAAAATCATTTTTTATGACTGATGCTGGCTTTTGGATCGCGCTTCTCGATAAAGGGGACGATGGGTATCATCAATCTGCAACCGACTTATGGGATATTGTCAAAGACGAATATATTCTAATCCCGTGGCCCATTTTTTATGAGGTTTTACGCACACGTTTAGTTAAAAAACCGTGGTTACTTACACAGTTTAAATTTAAGTTAAGCGAGATAGAATGGACTAAAATTGATGATTCAAAGTATCGTGATTCTGCACTTGAAAATACAATTGCATTAATTGATAAACGAGAATTAAGTTTAGTGGATAGAGTTTTAAGACTCATTATTGATGATATTTCAGGTGAATACAAAATAAACTACTTGATAACTTATAATAAAAAAGATTTTTATGATGTGTGTTATCCAAATAGTGTAGAAATGATACCGTAGTTTGATATATATGTGTATGTAAGGGGTCGGCCTGCGCTGGCTCCTTTTTTACATGTGGGAGGAACCTAAACATATGCGCAGAACAATTGGCCTGCGGGCGGGTGTGGACACCCGCCCCTACGTCATCACAAACGCGGGAGGGGGGTGAAGCGGTCCCCCCTCTCCCTTCTAGGGAGAGGGCTGGGGTGAGGGTCGGGGTTGGGAACGTCGGTAACGCGGCGGCCCGCAGGGGATGCATCCCACGGGGCCGCCCTACATCATCGCAACCCGGGGTGTGGGGCGAAAACGGCGGGGATGAGAACCGAGCGAAGCGAGCTATGCCCCTGGCAAATCCCCGCCCTACGTTTAGGGTTTCGATTGGCGATGGGCGGGTGTGGACACCCGCCCCTACGTCATCCACGAATAAACCCCGTAGGGGCGACCGGTAGGACGAGTCCTCCACGGTCGCCCGCGGGCGGGTCTAAAGACCCGCCCCTACGTCATCGCAGCTCGGGGGTGAGGGGTAAAATAACGGGTGGGTCAGGGCACACGCCCCTGCGTCATCTACATGCCGGGCACGGATATTGCTAATTTAATTTTCACCAAAAACCGGGGTAATAATCCCCGTAATCACCGGAGGTTTTCTAAAAATGGACCTGGCAAGTCTGGAAAACAAGTGCGAGGTCTGGCGGCGGCTCGGGCCCTTCGACGAGCGTTACGAGTTCGAGGTCAGCCTTCTGGCCCGGGACATCTGCGACATGGGCCTGAAGGGCCGCGACCCCGAACAGACCCGACGCATGCGCCGGATTCTGGCCGAGGCCGACGGCGAGGTGCACCGCCGTTTTTCCGAACCCCGGTTCTCCGACAACCGCATCAACCGGCTCCGCGACGTGATGGCCGAGTACCGCCTGTCGTACTACGGCCCCCTGCGCCACCACATCGCGCCCTCACCCAAACGGAGTCGCTGGTGGCTGTGGCTGGACGAGGTGGCCTCGGGCTCGAGCGACGAACCGCGGGAAGACTTCGGAACGTTCTGCCCTTGCTGAGCCGTCCGGGGGCCGGAGATGGGGCTACCCTGAAAACGGGCGGACCGGCCGGTACGACCGTTCACCATCGCAATTTTCGATGCACGGGCCGTGGGTGGGGGTGCCTTGGATAAAACAGCTATGTAGGGCGGCCCCTCTGCGGGCCGCCGCGGCGGGGCGTAGAAGCCCCGCCCTACGTTTGTGCGGTGTAGGGGTGCCCTTCTACGGGTGCCCGCGGCGGGGTGTAGAAGCCCCGCCCTACATTTTAGGAAAGGGGCCGAGTCACCGTCGAAACGACCGGTTTCCCCCGTTGACTTTGACCGCCTCGCGTCCTATCATCGCTCGGTACGCATAAACTCCCCGGAAAGGAGACGGTTTGCTCAAAGGGCTCCTGCAGCTCGCGGTGGACCACGCCCTGACCTACGGGGCGAGCTACGCCGAGGCCCGGTACCAGGACCTGGTGACCGAGGACGTCTCGGTGAAGAACGGGGCGGTACAGACGGCCAACCGCGGGTACGACAAGGGGTTCGGCGTTCGCGTGGTCTTCGACGGGGCCTTCGGCTTTGCCTGCTCGAGCGTTTTGACCCCCGAGGAGATGCGCCGGACGGCGGCCAGGGCTCTAGGAATAGCCAGGGCCTCGGCCACGGTCAAGCGCGAACCCCTCATCCTCGACCGCCTCGACGCCTACGTGGGCTACTGGCCCAACGCCTACCGCGTCCACCCCTTCGATGTCCCCCTCGAAAAGAAGGCGGACCTCCTCCTGGAGGCCACCGAGGCCATGCGCGTCGGCGACGAAATCCGGGTGGTCGAGGGCTTCATCCAATCCCGGGAGACGCACAAGTTCTTCGTGAGCTCCCTGGGGTCGGCCATCGAGCAGCGGAAGGTGGAGTGCGGCGGAGGGCTCACCTGCATCGCCGTGGCCGACGGAGATATGCAGCGGCGCACCTACCCGTGCAGCATGCGCGGGCTTCACCAGGCCCGGGGCTGGGAGGTCATCGAGGAGATGGACCTCGTGAAAAACGCCCCCCGGGTGGGCGCCGAGGCCCTCGAGCTGGTCCACGCCCCCGAGGCCCCCGCCGGCGAGATGGACCTCGTCATAGACGGCTCCCAGATGCTCTTGCAGATTCACGAGAGCTGCGGCCACGCCGTGGAGCTGGATCGGGTCATCGGCCAGGAGGCGAGCTTCGCCGGCACCAGCTTCCTGACCCTGGACAAGCGCGGCAGCTACATCTACGGCTCGCCCATCGTCAACCTCTACGCCGACGCGACGCTGCCCGGCTCCCTCGGCTACTTCGCCTTCGACGACGAGGGGGTCCCGGCGCAGAAGTTCTACATCGTCAAGGACGGCGTCTTCTGCGACTACCTCTCCACCCGGGACACGGCGCACCTCCACGGCGGCGGGTCCCACGGCGCCTGCCGGGCCCAGAGCTGGAGCGACTTCCCCATCTGCCGCATGACCAGCGTCTGCCTGGAGCCCGGGGATGCCGGCTTCGAGGACCTCGTGGGCGGCGTGAAGCACGGCCTCTTCCTCTCGGGCAACAAGAGCTGGTCCATAGACGACAAGCGGATAAACTTCCAGTTCGGCGTGGAGTACGCCCGGGAGATCGAGGACGGCAAGCTGGGCCGCGTGGTGAAGAACGCGCTCTACTACGACAAAACCCCGCGGTTCTGGGGCTCCTGCGACGCCATCGGCGACCGGGACCAGTGGTTCCTCTGGGGGACCCCCAACTGCGGCAAGGGGGAGCCGACGCAGGTGATGCGCATCGGACACGGAACCTCCCCGGCCCGCTTCCGCGGCGTGAAGGTAGGTGTTGCCCAATGATGCTTGGACGCGACCGGGCTCTGGAGACCCTCTCCCGCGCCGTGGACCTCGGCGGAGCCGACGGCCTCGAGGCCGCCCTTTTCGCCTCCGACACCAACCTGACCCGCTTCGCCAACTCCTACATTCACCAGAACATCTCCAAGCGGGACGCGACCGTCACCGTCCGGGCCGTGGTGGACGGAAACCGGGTGGGGATGGTGACGACGAACGACCTGTCGGACGACGGCCTGGCGCGTGCGGTGGAGGGCGCGGCGGCGTCCGCCGGCATCGTGCCGCCCAACCCCCGCTTCACCGGCTTCCCCGGACCCCAGGAGTTCCCCGAGGTGGAGGCCTGGGTCGCCGAGACCCACCGGACCGAGGCGGGTTTCCGCGCCGACGAGGTGGCCAAAATCATCGCCGCCGGCGACGAGTACGGTTTCAACGCCTCGGGGGCCTACGTCACCGGGGGCAACGAGGTGGCGCTGGTGAACTCCCTGGGGCTCAAGGCCTATCACTGCGGCACGCGGGCCGCGGTCAACACCACCATCCTGTCGCGCACCTCGGCGGGCTGGTCCGCCGCCGACTCCAAGGACGTGCGGGACCTGGACGCCGCCGCCATCGGCCGCCGGGCCACGGAGAAGTGCCGCGACGGACAGCACCCCACCGATCTCGAGCCGGCGGAGTACGACGTCATCGTCGAGCACCGCGGCGTGGCGGGCCTTTTGGGGATGATGGGCTACATCGGCTTCAACGGTCTGGCCTTCGCCGAGGGGCGCTCCTTCGCCGTGGACAAGCTCGGCGAGAAGCTCTTCAGCGACGAGTTCACCCTCGTTGACGACGCCCGCGATCCCTCGGGCAACCCCCTCCCCTTCGACTTCGAGGGGATGCCGAAAAAGCGCGTGCCGCTGGTCGAGGCGGGCGTTCTCAAGGCCGTGGTCCACGACCGCACCAGCGCGAAGATGGTCGGGGCGGAGTCCACCGGCCACGGGCTGCCTCCGGCCTCCGCCTCCTACGGCGCCATCCCGATGAACCTCTTCATGACCGGCGGCGGGAGCTCGCTGGAGGAGATGGTCGCCGCCACACAGCGCGGCCTGCTGGTCACCCACTTCCACTACCTCAACCCCTTCCTGGACCCGATGCAACTCCTGTTCACCGGGATGACGCGGGACGGGACCTTCCTCATCGAGGACGGCAAGGTCTCGCGGCCGGTGAAGAACCTGCGCTTCACCGAGTCCATGCTGCGGGCCTTCTCGCAAATCGAGGCCCTGAGCGCCGACACGCTTTTAATCGCGGAGGATTTCTCCAGCATCCGGGTGCCGGCGGTGAAGTTCAAGGGCTTCCGTTTCACCAGCTCGACGGAATTTTAACCCGGTCGGCGGGCGGGGGTGAGGGTCGGGACACGTGCAGTGTAGGGGGGCCCCTCTGCGGGCCCCCGCGGGCGGGTGTGGACACCCGTCCCTACGCCGGAAACGCGCGATTCCCAATGTAGGGCGGCCCCGTGGGATAAATCCCCTGCGGGCCGCCGCGGTTAACAAAGCGGCGGGGATAGATTCCCCGCCCTACGGAATTTGCGTGAATCGCGCATCAACCTCGTAGGGGCCGACCTTCAGGTCGGCCCGCCTGCCCCCTCCCCCCTCTGGGGGGCGGGCTGGGGTGAGGGGTGCCTTATAAAAAACGGGCGGGTCTAAAGACCCGCCCCTACGTCATCGCAAATCGCGGCGGCCCGCAGAGGACTCGTCCTACGGGGCCGCCCTACATTACACGGAAAAGGCCGACCGGTCAGCCCCTACGTTATGGTATTCTTCGGTAATGGATTGGGATATGTCATTTAAACGACGGAGGTTCCCGTGAAGCTGCGCGCATTCATCTTCCCCGCCCTGGCGGCCCTCCTCCTCCTTTCCTGCTGCGCCCCCGAGCCCGTCCCGCCGCGCTACGTCATCCTCTTCATCTCCGATGGCTGGGGCTACGAGCACCTGGAGGCGGTGAAGAACTACACCGGCGAGGACCCGGTTTACGCCGATTGGGACTCCTGGGCCGTCTCCACCTGGGATACGGACACCCGGCGCGCCAACGGCGGCGTGGGCTACGACCCGGAAAAAGCCTGGAGCGAGTTCGATTACGTGGCCCGGGCGGCGACGGACAGCGCCTCGGCGGCCACCGCCATGTACACCGGCTTCAAGGCGGACGCGGGGAACCTGGGCACCGGGCCGGGGGACCTGATGCGCCTGGCGTGTATCCGCGAGTACGCCGAATACTTCGGCCTCGCCTCGGGGGCGGTCACCAGCGTCCCCGTCTCCCACGCCACCCCGGCGGCCTGGTACGCCCACAACGACGACCGTGGGAACGGCTACGCCGTCTTCGACGAGGGTGTGTGGGGCGTTCCGGGCTCCACGGGCTCCGGCGAGGGTTACGGCGGCGGGTGCGGCGGAAGCTGCTGTCCGCCGGCGGTGCTCATCGGCGCGGGGCACCCGGGGTGGAACTCCGACTACGTCTCACCCGCGCAGCTCGAACGTCTGGCCGCCGATTGCCGCGACTACGGCGTCTGGCGGCTGGTGGAGCGCGTCGCGGGGAGCCCGGACGGCGGGGCGCGGCTCCTGGAAGCGGCGGAGAACCCGCGCACCGAACGCCTGTTCGGCCTCTTCGGCGGCGAGGACGGCTGCTTCGATTGGGCCCTGGCCGACGGCTCCGGCGCCAGCGCCGAGAACCCGACCCTGGCCGAGTGTACGGAGGCGGCCCTGGCGGTCCTGGACCGCGATCCCGAGGGCTTCGTCCTGCTGGTCGAGGGCGGCGCGGTGGACTGGGCTTCCCACGCGGGCGACATGGACCGGATGATCGGCGAGGAGCGCGAGTTCGACGCGGCGGTCCGGGCCGTCGTGGACTGGGTCGAGGACCCCTCCACCCCGGCCTCCTGGGACGACACCCTCGTCATCGTCACCGGCGACCACGAGTGCGGCTACCTCACCGCCGGGCCCGGAATCAGGGGGGTGCCGCTGGGCGAGGTCTCCCCGCGCACCCTGGGGCTGGAAAGGCCCTACGACCCGTCCGGCCTCCGCGCCGGTTGGGAGGACGGCGATGCGGACGGGGTCGTTGATTCCGGCGAGGCGGTGTACTGGGCCTGGAACTCGCACGGCCACACCAACAGCCTCATACCGCTCTACGCGCGCGGCGAGTGGGCGGGGCTCTTCGAGGGCTACATCGCGGCCGAGGACCCGGTGCGCGGGCCGTACCTGGACGACACGGCGATTTTCCTGGTGATGCTGGGTGTGCTGATGGAGGACTAGGCCCCTCTCCCCGCGGGTCGGGGTGAGGGCCGCCCTATTCTCCCTCCCCCCTTTTGGGGGAGGGCCGGGGA
>DATKYS010000014.1 GCA_035528375.1 bacterium | reverse complement strand
AATCCACTCCAGGGCGACCTCGTGGTCCGGGGTGTAGGGCCGGGTCTCGTAGAAGCGGCGGAAGAGGTCCAGCGCCTCGGCGGGCCGGTTCAACCGTTCGGCGTAGAGCCCGCCCAACCAGAACATGAGGTAGGGGTCGTCGGGCGCCACCCGCAGGCCCCGCTCGACGACGGCCGCCGCACCGGCGTAATCCCCCCGCGCCAGGTACACCTTCATCAAATCCTGGTACGTCTCGGGGTGGCCGGGATTGAGCGCGAGCGACCGCCGCAGGTAGGTCTCCGCCTCGTCCAGGGCCGACTCGTCGCCCAGAACCTCCATCCGCTCCAGGTACAGCGCGCCGAGGTTCAACAGCGCCCAGTTGTCGTTGGGGTAAACCGAGAGCGCCTGCTCGAAATTCCGCTGCGCCTCCGAGCGCATCCCCAGCTTCAGGTGCGCCAGCCCCAGGTTGGTGTAGGTGAGGTAAATCTTCGGGTTGGCCCGGATCGCCCGCTCGTACTCGTCCACGGCGAGCGTGTACACCCCCTGGTCGTAGTAGATGGTGCCCAGGTTGTTGTGCAGCACGGCGTCGTTGCCCACCAGCTCCACGCCGAACAGGCCCAGCGGCAGGTTGGTCACCAGGAGCGCCGGGACGACCAGGGCCAGGGCCCTGACGCGCGTCTTTCCGCCCTCCTTCAGGCGGCGGACCAGCTCGGCCGCGGCCCACACGGCGGCCGGCAGCAGCAGCGGGACCACCGGCAGCCTGTACCGGGCGGTGACGAAGAAGGCGACGATGGTGAGGGAATAGACCAGGACGAAGAGCCAGAGGGCCCCCATGCGCCTTCGCCGCTCGCGGTCCCAGACGAAGGCCAGAAGCCCCAGGACCGCCAGGACGCCGAAGAAAACGGAAGGCGACTCCCAGCCCAGGATGATGTGGATGTTGGCCACCTGCATTATCTCGTGGCGGTGGACGAAGAGGAGCGCCTTGGTGAGGACGAGGCCCAGCCAGCGGCCGGGGTTTTCGGCGATGTACTCCCCGGCCCTGGCGGACCACCAGTCCGACGCCTCGCCGTAGGTCACGGGGCGGCCCTCGAGGCCGCTCACGTACCGCCTCCCGCCCGGGTCGCTCCGCACGTCCACCATCGGCGGGTTGACGTACTCCCCGGTGGCCAGCTCGTTGTTGCCGATGTAGAGGTTGATGCCGCCGTTGGCGGTGACGGGGACGAACTCGCCGTCGGCCGCGGCGTTGTGGATGGTGGCCGGAAGCACGAAGGCCAGCACCCCGGCGGTCAGGAAAATCACTCGCCCCAGCCCGGGCTTCCAATTTTCCTTGAGGCGCTCACCCAGCCGGTTCCAAAAGCCCCTCGCCCCGGGCTCGACTTTTTTCCACAGGGCGAGGAAGGCCCACACCGCCAGCACCGGCGCGAATAGCAGGATGTTGGCCCGCCCCAGGGCGTAGAGCCCCAGGCACGCCCCGGCCCCCAGCCAGTGGTACCACCGGTCCCCCTCCTGCCCCCGGATGACGAGGTAGAGCGCCAGGGTGGCGAAGAAGACCAAAAGGACGCTCATCAGCATCGCGGAGTCGTAGAGGAAAAGGGCGGGGTAGAGCGCCGCGGCCAGCCCGGCGACGAATCCGACCTTCGGCCCGTACAACCGCCGGCCTATGGCGGCCGTCAACAGCACCGTCCCCACGCCGACCAGGATCCCGGCCAGGTGCGCCAGGAGCAGCACGTGGCCGAAGAGGAGGTAAATCCCGGTGAGGAAGTAGGCGTAGAGCGGCCCCATGAAGAACGAGCCCTCGAGGTACTTCGCCGCCTCACCGTGCGGGCCGGCGTAATCCGGGTTCGTCCACGAGTCCGCCAGCGTCCAGGCCCAGTCGTCGTAAACTGCGGAGTCCATCACCGGGTGGGTGAAGGCCGGGCTCTCGGTGAGCTGGGTGAGGATGATGAGCCGGGGCGCCAGCGCCGCGACGACGAGAATCAACACGAGCCAACGGCTCCGCCAGAAGGGGTGGACCGTCGGCTCGCTCTTTACGGGGGCGGTTTTTTTCTTCGTCATCTCACCGGTACCGTGGGAGGCGTGTCAAGCGGGAGGGGGGGAATCTTTATCCAGCCCGGTGTCCACCAGGCGGCGACGCATCCTCAAATGCAGAATCCGGGCCACCAGCACCGTCAGGCCGTAGACCGCCAGGCCCACGAGGACGGCCAGGATGACCATCCCCACCGAGTAGGGCCAGGCCGCCTCGCCGAAGAGCTGCACCATGCGGTCCGCCGCGTCCTCCAGCCCGATCTGGGAGAAGGAGAGCGAGGTCGTCACCTGCACCCCCGTTATCCAGCTCCCGATCTTGTACTCCAGCCAGAAGAAGAAGGGGAGGGTGAAGGGGTTGCCGAGCTGGGTGCCCAGGATGGCGGCCAGGCGGTTCGAGGGGGTGATCGAGGCCAGAAGCACGGCCAGCACGGCGTGGAGGCCGATGAGGGGCGTGAGGGAGACCGCGGCCCCGAGGGCCAGCCCCAGCGCCACCTCCTTGGGGTCCTTGTGCCCGACGAGCCAGGCGGCGAAACGGTGCCAGAGTCTTTTCAGCCACTTCACGGGCACGGGGGGCCGTCCGGGTGGGGAGGGGACCCGGGTGATTCCGGGTCCGGGGACCCGGGTGATTTTAGCTGATGACCGGCGCGGGCGCCACCCCAAAAGGCCGGTCCCGGTCGCCGCCCGGTAATACGCTTGCCACGGTCGCGTCTTCGGGCTATCATTACACCGTCTGAGTATACCCCCCTCCCCGGGGTCGTCATGAGCGAGTCCAGCGTCGCCGGCGCCTTCCGCGAGGTCCTGCGCCTGGCCCGGACCAACCGGAACCTGGTCGCCCTGTTCCGCGAGGTCCTCTCGCGGTTGGTGAGAATCTGCGCCTGCCGCCACCCCCGGGTGGTGCTCTACCCCGACCAGTGCCCGCTCCCCCCCGCCGCCGTCGGCGACGACCGGGAGGACGCCTCCTTCTACTCCATCACCCTCCCCGAGTTCCCCGAGGAGAAGAAGAAGGAAGAGCCGCTCTTCTCGCTCCCGCTTTACAGCCGGGGACAGCTCTACGGCCGCCTGGACATCTTCGAGCTGGAGCGCGGGATTCTGGGCGAGAGCGACCTGGTGGCCGCCGAGGATTTCGCCGAGCTCCTGGTGCAACTGTTGCGCGACGAGCTGGCCCAGCTCGATCCGGTGACCCGCCTCTACAACCGCGCCTTCTTCGACGAGCAGGTCCACACCCTCTTCGACGAGGCGGCGAAGGCGAAGAAATCCCTGGCCGTGGCCCTGGCCGACCTGGACCACTTCAAGCGGGTCAACGACACCTACGGCCACGCCATCGGCGACCGGGCGCTGGGGCTGGCGGGGTTGCTGGTGCGGGGGATGTCCACCGGCGGGTTCGCGGCGCGCTACGGCGGCGAGGAGCTGATGGTTGTGGTCCCGGGCATTTCGGCGGAGGAGATTGCCCTGCGCGCCGAGGCCACCCGGGCCAAGCTGGCCGCCTCACCCATCGCCGTGCCCGAGGAGAAACTGAGCTTCAAAATCACCACCAGCTTCGGCGTCTCGGCCTACCCCGAGCACTGCGACGGCGTCGAGGGGCTGATTGACGGCGCCGACAAGGCCCTGTACGCCGCCAAGCAGGCCGGGCGGAACCGGGTCTGCATCATCGGCGTCGCCGAGCCGGTCGGGGGCCGCAGGGAGGCCCCAACCGAGCCGGAGAAGAAGGCGGAGGAGCTCCCCGTCGTGGACCTCGAAAAGCCCCGCGTCCGGACGGAGCGCCGCCGACCCCGGCCCGAGCCCCGCAAGCCCGAGCCCGCCAGGCCGGAGACCGTGGTCCTCAACCGCCTCAAGGGCCTGTTGACCGACACCGCGCCCCGGACGCTGATGGACCTCTCCGCCGAACCCCGACTGGGGCTCTCCACCCTGGCCCCCTTCAGCATCCACGAGTACGCCGGCGAGCTCTTCATCGTGGAGTACTACCGGAACCTGGTGCACCGCTACCCCATAGAGCGGGCGCTGGCAGAGATCTCCGGTCACCGGGCCGAACCCCGCGGCACCGCGAGGCTCCAGGGACTCCGCCTGAAGACCCTGGGCAAGGGCGGGGGCAGGACCTTCCTCAACCCCGCGGCGGTGGCCGTGGACGACCTGGGCTACCTGTGGGTCGCCGACAGCCAGAACCACGAGGTGAAGAAGCTCGACGACGACGGCGGCCTGTTGCAGACCTTCGGGGGCATGGGCCAGGCCCGCGGACGGCTCACCCTCCCCCTGGACCTGGACCACGACGGCGCGCGGCTCATCGTGGCCGACACGGGGAACCGGCGGATCCAGGCCTTCGGCGTATCGGGGAGGGTCGAGCTCGAGGTGGGCCTGCGTCCGGCGCCGGGGGGCATCCTGCCCCGGCCCGAGAAGCTCTCCGTGGGGCCCGACGGCCGCATCTACGTCCTGGACACCGGGGCCAACCGGATCATGGTCTACGACGGCGACGGGCGCTTCCAGGCCGAGCTGGCCGGTTACGGGGCCGCGCTGGGCCAGTTCCGCTCACCCACCGACCTCGTCGTGACCCAGGGCGGCTTCCTTGTGGTGGCCGAGGGCGGGGACAACAACCGCCTCCAGTTCTTCGATTCCGACCTGACCCCGCTGGGTCAGATAGAGCTCGGCGCGGTGCACTGGGAGAAGGACCGCTTCAAGCCTCTGGCCCCCACGCGGCGGCGGGAGCCCGGGGTGAAGTCGCTCCGGCCCTGGTCCGTCGCCGGCTCCCATGTGGACCGGCTGTACCTGATAGACCAGAACACGAACCACATCCTGTTATTGCGGCTGTAGGCCCTGCATGACATTTAATTCCCGTACAACACCATAGGAGTCGAAAAATGGCAATAAGAAGGCATGAGACACACGAACAGACGATCAATACGGCGATGGCGGAAGTTCTTCGAGGTCTTGGTCATGATTGGGATGTAAAGGGGGAACGAATAGGAGACGTTTTCGAGGGTGGTGGACGACTAGACATATTCCTTTCTGAACCAGGTGGAAGCCCGGTAGTTATCGAGGCAGAGGTCAACAATTACTTACAGGCTGAAACAGAAGCGTGTTCAAGGCTGGGGCGGAGATTCGCAGAAAACGGGAGAATTGTAGATACTGTCATTGCTCTAGTATATCCTGAAGAACTACGTTCATTTGATGGGGAAGCACTTAGGAATGCTATCCGGACTGCAATTTTCGAGTATTCGGTATTTACGCAAGAATTTCTAGGAGATATTGTACGTGTCCCAAGTTCAGGCTGGCTTTCAAGTGGGATCGTTGAGTTAGCGTTACTCTTACACCGCTCAAGAGTACCATCTTGGAGGGTTGAACCACTAGCCGATACCCTTGAGCGTGGTATTGTGTTTGCCGCTGGTTTATTCAGTGACACACATCCGCATGGCTCGAAGCTAGCCAGTGATATATGTAAGGTGCTCGATCAGAATGACGATGAATCCGGACAGGCTCGCCGGATGGTAATGTCTGTTATTACCAATGCCCTAATCTTTCAAGCGTCACTCGCTGAAACTGAAACCCAAATAACCGATACACGTACTCAAACCCGGCGCACTATCAAATCGCCAAGTGAATTTCGAGAAAACGGAGCCTTTTTACCAACCCCATTGGTTGATGAATGGAATGCTATCCTTAAGGTCAACTACTGGCCCATTTTCTTTACAGCTGGAAAAATAATCCGATTATTACCAACTGCAACTTCTGTAGCAGTTCTCAGTGCATTATGGGAAACCGCTGAAAGTCTGATAGCTGGCGGAGTTACGAAATCACATGACCTT
>DATKYS010000013.1 GCA_035528375.1 bacterium | reverse complement strand
CCTTTACGGGCCCCCTTTTCACCTATCAGACCGGCCCCCCTTTACGGGCCCCCTTTACGGGCCCCCTTTTCACCTATCAGACCGGCCCCCCTTTACAGGCCCCCTTTACGGGCCCCCTTTATTTGAAGCGCCAGGTGATGCGGCCCTTGGTGAGGTCGTAGGGGGTGACCTCCACGCGGACGCGGTCGCCGGGGAGGATGCGCACGAAGTTCATCCGCATCTTCCCGCAGATGTGGGCCAGTATCATCCGGCCGTTCTCAAGCTCCACGCGAAACATGGCGTTAGGCAATGCTTCGGTGACGACCCCCTCGACCTGGATGACCTCTTCTTTTGGCATTTAATGGCGGTTCGCCGGTTGCGAGCGGCAAGTTTAAGACAGGCAGGCGTCGTAAGTCAAGGTTTTTGAGGAAAAGGGAGAAACGCCCCGGTGATTCTCACAGTTCGTCCCAGGGCCATTCCCAAGGTGTGAGTATTTCCGGTCCCCCCTCGCCGACGAAGAGGGTGCACTCGAAATGGGCGCTTCGGCTGCCGTCGTAGGTCACGGCGGTCCAGTTGTCGTCGAGAATCTTGATGGCCATTGTGCCGGCGTTGATCATGGGCTCGACGGCCAGGGCGTCCCCGAGGCGTATGGCGGGTCCGGTGCCGGGGCGTCCGTAGTTGGGAATCTGTGGCCTCTCGTGGAGGCGTCGTCCGATGCCGTGGCCGGTGAAATCGCGCACGACCTGGAAGCCGGCCTCGAGTGCCATGCGCTGGACGACCGAGCCGACGTCGCCGATGTGGTTCCCCGCGCGGCACTGCTCGATGGCCGCGTTGAGGGAGGCCCGGGTGACGCGGATGAGGCGGGCGGAGAGCTCGTCAATGTCGCCCACCGGGATGGTGACCGCCGCGTCGCCGTGGTAGCCGCCCAGGAACGCGCCGATGTCCACGCTGAGGATGTCCCCGGAGACGAGGCGCCGGGGGCCGGGGATGCCGTGGACTATCTCGTCGTTCACCGAGGTGCATACGCTGGCTGGGTAGCCGTTGTAACCCTTGAAAGAGGGAAGTGCGCCGCGGGAGCGGATGAGCTCCTCCACCCGGGCGTCCAGCTCGCCGGTCCTCATACCGGGGACCACCGTCCGGGTGGCTAGGTTCAGGGCCTCGGCGACTATCGCCCCCGCCGCGGCCATGGCGTCGCGCTTTTTTACGAAGTCGGTGTTCTGCAACTCATCCGTTCGTTTACGAGGGTGGATTCCGGGCGAGGTGTCGCCCCGACCCGTTCAACGCTTTTCGAGGGGAGCCAGAATCTCCAGCAGCCGCCGGTACACTTTCTCCGGCTCGCCCACGCCGTCCACCCGCACGAACTTCCCCCGCTCCCGGTAGTATTCCACCAGGGGGCTCGTCTCGCGGCGGTAGAGCTCCAACCGGCGACCGACCGTCGGCTCGTCGTCGTCCGGGCGCGCCACGAGCCTCTCGGAGTCGCGGTCGCAGACGCCCTCCACCTTCGGCGGAACGGTCAGAAGATTGTACACCGCCCCGCAGGCCGGGCAACTGCGCCGGTTCGAGAGCCGCCGGACGATGACGGAGTCGGGGACCTCGAAGAGGACGGCGGCGGTGAGGTTCCTCCCCGCGCCGGTGAGAATCTCCCCGAGGCGCTCGGCCTGGCGGATGTTGCGCGGGTATCCGTCGAAGAGCATCGAGGGGGCGTTCTCGGCGATTCGGGCCGCCAGGATTTCCTCCACCGTGGCGTCGTCCACCAGCCCGCCGGACTCCACCACGGCGCGTATGCGGTCGGCGACGGGCGAGTCGGGTCGTGCGAGCTCGGCCCGGATGAGGTCCCCCGTGGAGAGGTGGATCATCCCGCGGCGCAGCTCGAGGAGCTTGGCGATGGAGCCCTTTCCGGCTCCGGGCGGTCCGAAGAGAACGAGGATCAAGGCCGGCGGCTCCTAAAATGGGTCAAAGGGCCCTTGGGCGTCTTCCCAGGGGCCCCGTCGGTTCATGGGCGTCGAGGGCTTACCGGCGGCCGCGGATGCGCCCCTTCTTCAGGAAACCGTCGTAGTGGCGCATCAGCATGTGACTCTCTATCTGGCGTACGGTGTCCAGCGCGACGCCCACCACGATCAGAAGTCCCGTGCCGCCGAATGTTATGGGCGACTTGAAGATGATCGCCATCACTATCGGCAACAGGGCGATGACGGCCAGGAAGACCGAGCCGGCCAGGGTGATGCGTGTCAGGACGCGGTCTATGAACTGCTCGGTGTTCTTCCCCGGTCGGATGCCTGGGATGAAACCGCCGTACTTCTTCATGTTGTCGGCCAGGTCCGCCGGGTTCAGGACGATGGCGGTGTAGAAGTAACTGAAGAAGATGATCAATCCGCCGTAGATAATCATGTAGAGTGGTTTTCCGGGGGCGAGCCACCCGGCGAGGGTCTTGAGCCAGTCGGCGTCGGTGAACATCAGGATGGTGTTGGGGAACATGATCAGCGCGCTGGCGAAGATGATCGGGATGACGCCGGCGGTATTGACGCGCAGGGGAATGTGGGTGGACTGACCCCCGTAGATTTTGCGCCCGACGATTCGCTTGGCGTACTGGACGCGGATCTTGCGCTGCCCCTGCTGGATGAGCACGACTCCGGCCACCACGACCACCATCACCAGGAGGACCACGGCGATGTTGACCAGGTTGGTGTCGCCCGCGCCTATCTTCTCCATGGTCAGCGTCACGTCGGCCGGTATGCGGGCGATGATGCCGATGAAAATGATGAGTGACATCCCGTTACCGATACCCCGCTCGGATATCTGTTCGCCGAGCCACATGATGAAGGCGGTTCCGGCGGTCATGGTGATCATGGTCAGCGGGGTGAAGAGCCAGCCCATGCTGGGCTCCACCACGGGTACGCCGTTGAAGACCAAGCTCTTGAGCCAGATCTGGATGCCGAAGCTCTGGAGGAGCGATAGGCCGATGGTGCCGTAGCGCGTGTACTGGGTGATGCGCTTGCGGCCGGCCTCGCCCTCCTTGGAGAGCTTCTCCAGGGCGGGCACGACCGCGGTGAGGAGCTGGATGATGATGGAGGCGGAGATGTAGGGCATGATGCCCAGGGCGAAGATGGTGGCCTTGCGTAGGTTGCCGGCGGCGAACATGTCTATGAAGCCGAAGAGGCCGCCCTGGGCGTTCTGGTTGAACCAGGCGGACAGGACGCCGGCGTTGACGCCGGGGACGGGGATGTGGCCGCCCACGCGATAGACGAAGAAGATGGCGATGGTGAAGAATATGCGCTGGCGGAGCTCGGGGATGGCCATCATGTTCCGGATACTATTAAACATTAGACGACCACCGCCTTCCCTCCCGCGGCCTCGATTTTCTTGGCGGCTCCGGCGCTGAACGCGTTGGCCCGCACCTCGTAGGCCCCGGTCACCTCGCCGGTCCCCAGAATCTTGACCCGCTGGGCGCTGGGCATGACGCGGCGCTCGGCCTTCAACAGTTCGATGTCCACGGTCCCGGTCACCCCGAGGGCATCCAGCTCGCCCACGTTCACGTGGTCGAAGCCCTTCTTCTTCCGGCCGACGCGTGACTGGAATCCGCGCTTGGGCAGCCGGCGGAAGAACGGCATCTGCCCGCCCTCGAACCCGCGGCGTACGCCGCCGCCCGAGCGCGCGTTCTGGCCGTTCATCCCCCGGCCGCAGGTGGTGCCGCTGCCGGAGCCGTTCCCCCGGCCGATCCGCCGCCGCTTTTTCGTATTTCCGGAAACCAGGTCCATGACCGCTCCCGCCTCGAGGCGTCCGCCGGACACCCCGCCCCTCGCCCGCGCCGCGGACTTACGGGGCGTCGTTACCGAATTATTTTTTGGCCTCTTCCACGCGGACCAGGTGCCGGACGTGGTAGATCATGCCCCGTATCTGGGGCGTGTCGTCGTGGACCACGGTGCGGCCGATGCGCCCCAGGCCGAGGGTCCGCAGGGTGACCTTGTGACGCTCCAGGGCGCCGATCTGGCTCCTGACCTGGGTGACGGAGAGCTTTTGCTTCTTCTTAGCCATCCTCGTTCCCCGCGCCGCCGGCGCTGAAACCGGTGAGCTTCTCCTCCACCGGCTCGAGGGCCTCCTCGGGCTCCTCCTTGCCGGGGCGGCTGAAGGTGTAGTAGCCGTGGTGCCGCATTATCGGGCGCTTGCCGCGGCGCTTGGCCACGCTGTCAATGCTCATCATCCCCTCGAGGGCGTCGAAGACGGCGTGCACCACGTTGTGGGGGTTGTTGGTGTTGAGGGTCTTGGAGAGGATGTCGCCGACGCCGGCCACCTCGAGGATGGCACGCACGGCGCCGCCGGCGATGACGCCGGTGCCGGGCGCGGCCGGTTTAAGAAGCACGCGTCCCGCCCCGGAGTGCCCCACGATGCTGTGGGTGATGGTCGTGCCTATCATGGGGATTTTGACCATGTGCTTCTTGGCGGCCTCGATCCCCTTGCGCACGGAGTCCGGCACCTCGGGGGCCTTGCCCAGGCCCCAGCCCACGCGGCCCTTCTTGTCGCCCACGACGACGAGGGCGTTGAAGGAGAAGCGTCGGCCGCCCTTGACCACCTTGGCCACCCGGTTGATCGCGATGACCCGGTCTTCCAGATCGCCCAGGATTTCCTCGCGCTTCATGAGTCTCCTAGAACTTGAGCCCGGCCTCGCGTGCGGTTTCGGCGAGGGCCTTGACCCGGCCGTGGAACTTGAACCCGCCGCGGTCGAAAACGACGCTCGTGATTTTCTTTTCCCTGGCCCGTTCGGCGATGAGGGCGCCGACTTTGACCGCCGTCTGACGGTTCGCCGTCGAGGTCGCCCCCTCGGAGCGCAGGTCGAGGGTGCTGGCCGAGGCCAGGGTGTGACCGGCCTCGTCGTCTATGAGCTGGACGTAGAGGTGCCGGTTGGAGCGGAAGACCGCCATCCGCGGCCGCTCGGCCGTGCCGCGCACCCGCTTGCGGATGTGGAAGTGCCGCCGGAAACGCAGCTTCTGTTTGACTAGCATCTTCTGACTCCGGTCCTCACCGACGTTGAAGTGATTCCGCGGACCCCGCGCGCGTGAATTTGAAAAAAACGTCCCGGTTCCACGGTCAACACGGTTTGCAGTGGAA
>DATKYS010000012.1 GCA_035528375.1 bacterium | reverse complement strand
TCCGACTCCACCTCGTGCTGGTGGTGGTGCGACTTCTCCCCCTCCGGCAGGTTGCTGAAGAGGTGCCCCATCTTCTCCTGCTTGGTCAAGAGGTAGTGCAGGTTCTCGTCGGTGGGGTCCACCTCCACGGGCACGCGCTCGACCACCTCGAGGCCGTACCCCTCCAGGGCGACTATCTTCCGCGGGTTGTTGGTCATGAGCCGGAGCTTGCGGACGCCGAGGTCGTAGAGAATCTGGGCCCCGATTCCGTAGTCGCGCAGGTCGGCGGGGAACCCGAGCTCGAGGTTGGCCTCCACGGTGTCGCGCCCCTGGTCCTGGAGGGCGTATGCCCGGATTTTGTTCACCAGGCCGATGCCGCGCCCCTCCTGCCGCAGGTACAGAAGGACCCCCCGCCCCTCGAGGGCGATGGCCCGGAGCGCCACGTCGAGCTGCGGGCCGCAGTCGCAGCGCAGGCTGTGGAAGGTGTCGCCGGTGAGGCACTCGGAGTGCACCCGCACCAGGATCGGGTCCTCCCCGCTGAATTCGCCCATCACCAGGGCCACGTGGTACTCGTCGGAGATGGTGGAGGTGTAGGTGTGGATGGTGAACTCGCCGAAGACGGTGGGTAGCCGGGCCGAGGCGACATTTTTCACCAAAACCTCGGTGCGGCGGCGGTACTCGATGAGGTCGGCGATGGAGATGAGCCGGACCCCCCACTCTCGGCTCGACTCGCGCAGTTGGGGGAGGCGGGCCATGGTCCCGTCGGCGTTGAGAATCTCGATGAGGACGCCGACCGGCTCGATGCCGACCAGGCGGCAGAGGTCAACGACGGCCTCGGTGTGTCCGGCGCGGACCAGCACCCCGCCCTCCCGGGCGCGCAGGGGGTTGACGTGGCCCGGTCGGGCGAAATCCCCGGGCGTCGAGGACGGGTCCGCCAGGGCCCGGATGGTCTTGGAGCGCTCCTCGGCGGAGATGCCCGTGGTCACCCCGTGGCGGTAGTCCACGGTGACGGTGAAGGGTGTGCCCAAGAGGGCGGTGCTGTGGGCGTCGGGCACCATCATGTCCAGTTCGAGGCGCCGGGTGAACTCGGGCGCCATGGGGGTGCAGAGCATGCCGCGCCCGTGGACGATCATGAAGTTCACGTCCTGGGGGCGGCAGAACCGGGCCCCCATGATCAGGTCGCCCTCGTTCTCCCGGTCCTCGTCGTCCACGACGATGACCATCTCGCCTTTTTTTAGCGCCTCCAGGGCCGACTCGATGTCGTCGAAAGGCACATTACCTCCGTCGGTCGGGCACGCGAACTTTTCTAAAAAAACCCCGCGCCGCTCGGGGCGGGGACTTCAGGTTCAGAAAACGCTGAAATCGCGGTAGGTGTCCGTGGCCGGGGCCCATTGGAGTTTAACGCCGGAGACGCTGGATGCCGTCGGACCCTCGCGCAGGAGGGCGGCGAGCGATTCCAGGTCGGCACGTTCGCCCACCGCGACCACCCGGACCGTCCCGTCGGGCAGGTTGGCCACCGTGCCGACCAGGTCCAGCGCCCGGGCGTGGCGCATCACGAACCAGCGGAAGCCCACGCCCTGGACCATCCCCTCCACGACCGCCTGCAGCGTCTCTCTCACGTCACCCCCGGGGATTGCCGCGCCAGTCTGAGCGCCATCTCCACCGCCTCCTGGGGCGAGTGGGCGTGGTGGAGCGGGTCCCCGGCCTTCCGCCCGGCGGGGGGCGGCGGCAGCAGCCAGCTTCCCAGGGTGACTACGGGGCGGCCGATCTTCAGCGCCAGGGCGATTTCCGAAAGGGTGCCGTAGAAGCCGTCTATGGCGATGACCGCCCGGCCCGAGGCGACGACGATGGCGTTCCGGGCCACGCCCAGACCGGTGGGTATCCGGATGTCCACGTAGGGGTTGGCCTCGTCGTCATCGTACCCCAAGAGGATGCCGACGGAGGTTCCCCCGGCCCTGGCTGCGCCGCGGCAGGCCGCCTCCATCACGCCGGTCCGGCCGCCGCACACCAGCACCGCCCCCGCTTCGGCCAGCAAGAAACCGACCTCCTCCGCCTTGGCCGCCGTGGATTCGCTGCAGCTTGCGCCGCCGATGATGCTGATCTGGAGCCTTCTTTCCACATCGTTCCTTTTCGTTGGGTCGGTCGGGACACGGTCGAGCCCGCCCGGGACCGGTCTGGATTTTACGACCATCCAAATCACGGGTCAAGGCGACCGGCGGGCTGGACTCGACTCGAACGGCCGTTGTATGATAAAGGCGTACTTCGGCTGGGTGAGCTTCATGGGCGATGCGGCCTGCTACAACTGCAAGGGGACGCTCACCGAATCCGGCCTGGGGGTCAAGTGCCCCTTCTGCGGTTCGGTGAATTTCGTGTCCCCGGACGGTCGCACCATCGCTCACCTGGTCCACCCGCTGGCACCCCTGGATCCGGCTGAGCTCCTGGCGGAAAAGCTCGCCCGAATGGGCATCCCCTGCACCATCGAGAAGAACGAGCCGCTATGGGCGCCCTGCTATCTCTTCACCCCCGCGGAGGACAACCCGCTCTGGCGGGTCGCGTACGCCGACGTGGCGGGTCGTTTTTACGCGAACCTCCCCCCGCCTCAGCGCAGGCTCGTCCCCTACTACGCGCCCCCCGAGCCCTACCGGTTGGTCGAACCCTCCATCACTCCGGCTCAGGCCGAGGCGCATCTGCCGCGACGGGGGCTGGAGAGCGCGAGGGGGTACGATACTGCGCTGGTCCACATGCCGATTCACCGATTGCGCTACGCGGCCGGCGGACGACGGGGCGTGGCCCTGGCGGTCGCCGAGCGGGTTTACATGGAAACGCCGCCCAAGCCGACGGGAACCGGCCTCGGGCGATTGCGCCTCTACTTCGGGGTGGGGACGGCGGCCCTGGTACTTTTATCCACCGTGGCCATCGGCGGGGTTCCGGGGGCCGCCATCGCTTTCGCCCTGGGGATTGCCGGAACCGTTCTCCTCGCACGGGCGACCCGCTCCGGCTAGTGCTGTGGGCGGAGCCCGATCCGCGGCGGATTTACGGCTGCGCCGTCGCAGATGCGTATCGTTTTACAGAGGTTAAGATTAACCCCCACAACAGATTGCAGAAAAAAGTTACAGAAAAATTTGACTTTTTTTTCCGGTGAGGCTATACTCTACCAATAATCTTGTAAGAACCCATGCGGGTTCTGTCTAAGCCTATCAAAGGCTTGCTTGTAACCTACGTCCTAACCCTAAACCCTAAGGAGCTCCACATGAAGAAATTCCTCATTCTGGCCGTTGTGTTGCTCATGATGGCTCCGGCCGCATTCGGCAAGAACATGGTCGAGGGCAAGTTCGGAGCCGGTCTTTCTCTCGGAACTGGCACTTCGATGCTGTATCCCGGAAACGCCCTGGGCCTGGGTATCAACCTCCAGTACGGCATCACCGGCCTGACCTTCCAGGGTGTCTTCAACTATGCCCTGGGCATTTCACCGGCAACCGGCGACCTGGGTGATGCAAGCGAGTCCTTCATGGACTTCGGCGTCAACTTCCTGGGCACCGTGGGCGACGGCCCCTTCGTGGGCTATGCCGGCCTCGGATTCTTCTACCTCATGAGGAGCGTTGATTGGGGCATTGGTGATCCCGTTGACACCAGTACCTACGGGCTGAACCTGACCTCCGCCGTTGATTACTTCCTCAGCGACATGATCGCCCTGGGCTTCCAGATCGGCTACCCGATCTCCCTGGGCAGCGACGACGGCAACGATGCCACCGATGACGATGGCGCAGCCAACATCACCGGGTCGAGCTACAAGGTCACTCTCAAGTTCTTCTTCTAGAGCTCTGCACCTTCGCGAAGGGGGCCGGTTAAGGCCCCCTTTTATTAGTGGAAAATGATCAAGATGGGGGCCGGTCTTGGCCCCCTTTATTATTGAGAAATAGTCGAGCGTCGGGTTGGGTGTCGCCGTCGGCGGGAACCGCAGCTGGATGGGGGCCGGTCTTGGCCCCCGTTTTATTGTCGGGCACGGTAGAGATGGGGGCCGGTCTTGGCCCCCGTTTTATGTGCTGTCCCCTCTCGTTTTGGGGAGAGGCCCACCTGCTGGCCGGGGTGGGGCCAGAACTATATTCAATCGAATGGCGGTGGATAACCGAACGGGCGGGTGTGGACACCCGCTCCTACGTTTATCCAATGCAAATCCGACCCGTAGGGGCGACCGTCCACGGTCGCCCGTGCGTCCCCTCCACCCCGCGGGAACGGCGCGCCGACGGGGTTAGGGGTGAGGGCAACCATAGAAACGGGCGGACCTGAAGGTCCGCCCCTACGAGCACCCATCAACGCCGCTTAAAAGGTAGGCAACGGGGGATGTGCGCCGCGTGTCTACTTCCCGGCCGCGTCCGCCCCGTAGAGCTCCCGGGTCATGGCCACCTTGGCCTCCAGAACCTTCCAATGGTGGTCGCGCCATTGCCTGATGTGTTCCACATCCTCCGGCGTCAGATGACGGAAGCGCCCCTGGAGCTTCAGATACTCCTCCACCGGCTTGAACTCCTTGGGCCTGTGGTTGATCTTGTACACGCCGTTCTCCACCTCGTAGAGGGGCACGATGCCGGTCTGCACACCCAGGCGCATCGCCTTGATCGAGTCCTCGGACTTCATCTTCCAGCCCGGCGGGCAACTGGCGAAGACCTGGAGGTACTTCGTCCCCCGTATTTCCTTGGCCTTCTTCATCTTCTTGACGAAGTCCTCGGCGTGGCTCACACAGGCGGTGGCGGTGTAGCGGATGCCGTGGGCCACCATGATTTCCACCATGTCCTTCTTCTCTTCTTTCTTGAAATGTCGGACGGGGGTGGTGGTGGTCCAGGCGCCCCAGGGGGTGGAGCCGGAGCGCTGGATGCCGGTGTTCATGTAGGCCTCGTTGTCGTAGCAGACGTAGATGATGTCCTCGTCGCGCTCGACGGCGCCGGAGAGGGCCTGGATGCCGATGTCCACGGTACCGCCGTCGCCGGCCCAGGCCATCACGGTGGTGTGGTCGTTGCCCCGGATGGCGAAGCCGTTGCGGATGCCCGAGGCGGCCGCCGCCGCGGTCTCGAAGGCCGTGTGGAAGAGCGGCACCAGCGTGGACGAGTATGGGAAGGGTCCGTCAATCACGCTCCAGCAGCAGGCCGGGACGGAGAGGACCGTGTCCGGGCCCAGGGCCTTGAGCGCGTAGCGCATCGCCAGCACCGCCCCGCAACCCTGGCACGCCACGGTTCCGCTGGTAACGTACTCCTCGGTGGGAATCGAGTATTTCATCACAAATCCTTTCGCCCCGGGCTCCGACCCGCCGGTCCGGGGCCGGTGACGGTTACGCCAGCTTGGCCCCCTGCCAGTTGATGTCGGTCTTGGGGCTCTGGTTCGCCGTTATCTTGATCATCTCGTACACGGCGTCCACGGTGACGTCACGGCCGCCGAGGCCCGCGATGAAACCGTGGATTTCCGGCCGCTCCGGCTCGTGGTACAGGCAGCTTTTGATCTCGGTGTAGAAGGCGCCCTCGGAGCCGTAGCTCAGGTTGCGGTCTATGACGCCCAGGCGCTTCTTGCCTTTGGCGATACTTTTTATCTGAGGCCTGGGGAAGGGCCGCAGGAGGCGCACCTTGGCCGAGCCGGCCTTGATGCCCTCGGCCCGGGCCCGGTCCACCGCGTCCTTGGCCGTGGAGGCGATGGTCGAGGAGACGAAGACGAGGTACTCGGCGTCGTCGGCGCGGTAACCCTCGACGACGGGGTAGTTGCGGCCGAACATCTCGCCGAAGAGCTCATCTTCCTTGATTATCACGTCCAGCGCCTTCTCCATCGCCCACTGCATCTTGATCTGCAGCTCGTAGTACCACTCGTCGTTACAGAGCGCCCCGTAGGCCGGGTGGCCGTTGGCCGGGTCGAGGTCTTGTTTGGCCTGATACTTCGGCAGATACTTGTCCACCAGCGCGATGTCCGGCAGGTCCACCGGTTCCGAGGTGTGGGAAAGGTAGAAGCTGTCCAGGACCAGCATCGCCGGCATCTCCACCTGCTCGGCCACCTTGAAGGCCTGGATGACCGAGTCGGTGACCTCCTGGTTGGACTCGCAGTAGAACTGAATCCAGCCGGTGTCGCGGCGGGAGATGGTGTCGTTCTGGTCGGTCCAGATGGACCAGGGGGGGCCCATGGAGCGGTTGATGTTGGCCAGGACGACGGGCAGTCGGGCGTGGGACGCCCAGTGGAGCATCTCGTCCATGAGGGCCAGGCCCTGGGCGCTGGTGGCGGTGAAGGCGCGCGCCCCCGCCGCCGACGCCCCGATGCACGCCGCCATCGCCGAATGCTCGCTCTCCACCTTGATGAACTTGGCGTCCATCACCCCGTCGGCGCACAGCTCGGAGATTTTCTCCACTATCTGGGTCTGGGGGGTGATGGGGTAGGCGGCGACCACCTCCGCCCGGGCCAGCATGGAGCCGTAGGACACCGCGTGGTTGCCGGTGATGACCTTCTTCATCGAACCTCCTCGAACCGGGTGCCGGTCCGCGGGAAAAGGAGTAATGCGAAGTAAAAAAGATACGTCGAAGGCGAGGGGAGGAACAAGGGGTTTAAACCACCTGTCTTGCCCCTCGTCTGATCACACGGCGGCTAGCGGACCTCCTCCACCATCTCGATGCAGTCCTTGGGGCACTCCATGGCGCACACCCCGCAGCCCTTGCAGTAGACGAGGTTCACCACGGGGAAGCCCTCGGCGTCCTCGGAGATACTCATGTCGGGGCAGTACTTCCAGCAGATGCCGCACTGGGTGCACTCATCGTTGTGGATGATCGGTCGGACGTTGCGCCAGGAGCCGGTCTCGTTGACCAGCATGGTGGAGAGCGTCTTGGCCATGGTGGGGATGTCGTCTATGTTCTTCAGGTGGACGTAATGCTTGTTGGGCATCTGGCCCCCGTTTGTGGAGGTTTCCAGACAAGGGGTTTAAACCCCTTGTCTCCAATAGGGCGGCGAAAAAAAGGGAACGCGCGCGTTCCTCAGAGAGATGCTACGGGGTAATCGCGTCGTAGGTGTCCCTGGCGGCGGCGGCGTTCTCCTCGGGTTTCGAGGGGACGGCCTCCCGGATGCACTGCATGAGGAGCTCGATGTCGGCCAGGCCGGTGACCTTGGCGGCGGCGCCCAGCATGGCCGTGTTCACGATGGGGGAGGTGATCGAGCCCAGGCCGTGCTCGATGGATATCCGGGTGGCGTCCACGGTGTAAAGCTTGAAGTCGCCCTTGAGACCGAGCTCCTCCGGGCTCTTGGCGGTGTTCACGGTGATGGTCCCGCCGGGTTTGAGGCCGTCGGTGCAGTCTATGGTGTCCATGAGCGTCTCGGAGAGGACGATGACGTGGTCTGGGGTGTAGATGTTGTGGCGGGCGCGGATTTCGGTGTCCGAGATGCGGACGAAGCTGGCCACCGGCGCACCCCGGCGCTCGACACCGAACATGGGGAAGGCCTGGATCCTCTTCCCCCCGCGGAAGGCCGCGTCGGCGAAGACGGTGCAACCGCTGGCCGCACCTTGACCACCGCGGCCGTGGAAGCGGATTTCGATCATCGCTGGGTACTCCCCTGGAGGTTGGATTTATGAGCAGTCGGAGCCGTTCGAGGTTTTGTCACGTCCCGTCAATCCACAGCGCCCCGGTGCCCCACTTGACGTTATGAGCGGTCTGGGTCGTTCGTGGTTTTACCGCGGACCGGGTGAAAAATCCCCACTTACACCCATCCGGCCCACAACTATAACACTACCCTTCGGTGCTCTCAACCCCCGAAACGGATTGAGTATCAGTTGAGATGAAAGCTCAAAAAATTTTTCCCGGCCCGTGCATCCGCCGGTGGAGACGAACCGTAGCCGACGGGTGGAGAAAGGCACCGGCCGCCGGGACGCTACTTGGTCTTGACCTTGTTGTAACCCTCCTCGCCCGGTTTCGGCTTGGGCAGGAACTTCCCCCAGTCCCGGTCCTCCTTCGGTGGGATCGGCCTCTCCGGGTCGGCGGCCACCAGGGAGTAGTCGGGGTCGTCGTCCACGGCCAGGGCGAGGGCCGCCCCGCAGCGGGGACAGTAAACCCCGTCCACGTCGCCCTTCCCCCCGGAGCGGAGGTTGACTTTTTTGTACTCGCGGCGCAGGGTTTTTTTCCAGTCCGTCTTGTGCCCGCACTTTTCGCACTGCACCTCGTAGGCGGCCTCCGTCTTTTTCGGCTTCGGCTTCGGCTTGGCCTTGGGCTCCGAGGCGGGGACGGTCTTGACCACCTTCCCCCTGGGCTCCGGCTCGCTCACGCCCTTGGCCTCGTCCACCTTGCGCAGCCAGTACTGTTGCGCCATGGTCAGCACCGTGTTCGTTATCCAGTACACGACCAGGCCCGAGGGCATGTTGTAGAAAAGAACGCCGAAGATGAGGGGGAGGTACTTGGTGAAACCTTTCTGCTTGACGCCCGAGCTGGTGGTCATCTTGCCCTGGTACCACATGGCGGCGGTCATCAGGATGGGCAGGAGGTTGAAGGTTGACCAGCCCAGGAGGGGTATGGTGAAGCCTAAGTTGAACAGGGAGTCGGGCAGGGTGAGGTCGGCTATCCAGAGGAAGCCGGCGCCGCGGAGCTCCACGGCGCTTCGGAGCGCCCCGAAGAGCGCGATGAATATCGGCATCTGCAGAAGAAGCGGAAGGCAGCCGCCCAGGGGCGACACCTTGTGCTTCTTGTAGAGCTCCATTATCTCCTGGTTCGCCCGCTGCTGATCGTTGGCGTACTTCTCCTTGATGGCCTCGATTTTCGGCTGGAGCCGCTGCATGGCTATGGTGGAGCGGAAGCTCTTGTTCGTCAGCGGCACCATCACCAGTTTGAGGGCGATGGACAGGAGAAGAATCGCCAGGCCGTAGTTGCCCAGAAATCCCTCGAAGAAATTGAGGAGCTTGAGGGCGCCGATGGCGATTGGGGCGAGGAAGTCCCAGCCGAAGTCGGCCACGTCCCCCATCCCGAGGGCCTGGAGTGTGTCGTACTGCTTCGGCCCGATGTAGAGCTGGAAGCGGTCCTTGAAGCGGCCGCTCGCGTCGGTACGCACCTCGATGACGGTGTTGGCTATCTTCGGGGGGTCGAGCAGCGGCTCGAGGGCCACCCGGCCGCCGGTGAGCGCCTCGGTGGGCTTGAGCGCCAGGGCGAAGTACTGGTCGGCGATGGCCATGTAGGCGATGGGGCCCGAGGCCTCCTCGAGGTCGTTGTCCCCGGGGCTCTCCTCGAACTCCTCGCCCCCGACCTCACCGGTGGTTACCAGCAGGCTGCGGACCAGCTCCCGCATGTCCCCCTGCCGGTCCAGGCCGGTGCCCAGGTTGAGATTGAAGGAGCGGTGGTCCTGGGTGGGGTAGTCCACGGTGAGGTCGAAGTGGCCGAGGTAGGAGTCTCCGCGGAAGGTGTAGTTCTTCACGACCCGGATGCCCGCCACCGTGGCCGAGTAGGTGACGGTGAACTGCTCCTCGCCCTCGATTTTATATTCGCCCGCGGCGTGGTTGGCCGTGTGGACGGTGAGGGCGTCGAACTCCGAGGTGGAGACCATGCCCGGGTAGTACTCGCCCAGGGCCTTGTTGAAAAGGACGAGCTGCGAGCCGTCGTAGTCCTTGTGCTCCTTGAGGGTGACGGATTTCAGGGCGCCGCCGATGTTGGAGAAGCGCAGAATGATGAGGTCCGTCTCCAGGGTGATCAGCCGCTCCTGGTCGGGGGTCAGGCGCGGCTCGGCCGTTGCGGGGGCCGGGGTTTCGACGCTCTCCGCGGGCGCGGTCTCCACGGCGACCGTCTCCTCCTCTGCGGCGGGTTGCAGCGTCTCCACGGGTTTTTCCGTCTCACCGGGTTTTTCCGTGGTGTTCTCGGTCTTCCCCTCCTCGTCCGAGCCCAGTCCGATGATGAAGTTGATGCCGACCATCGCCACGATGGATATCACCACGGCCAGGACCAGCCGGATGGTCATTCCACGGTCCTTCTCTTCGGGCACGGCGCTCCTTGGAAAGCGGGTATGAGCCAAGGCATTGTACCGGCGGCCGGCGGGGGGTGTCAAGCGGGGCGGTTTCCGGTGGCGTGTTGTACCCGGCGGCCGACTCTGCTACCATCGCCGGAAAGGAGCAGCGATGTGCGAGCCGCTGGTCGTGGTGGTCGGTGTGCTGGAGATGAACTGCTACGTGTGGCCCGTGGGCGATGGTGGTGCCCTGGTGGTGGACCCCGGGGCCGAGGTGCCCAAAATCGCCCGGGTGCTGGAGGAGAACGGCCTGGAGCCCCGGGCCATCGCCCTGACCCACGGCCACCCCGACCACCTGGGCGGCGCCGGGGAAATGGCCAGGCGCCACGACATCCCCTGCTACCTCCACCCAGACGACCTGATCTGGGTGGCGGCGCTGAAGGAGGAGTGGCTCGAAGTCTACGGGCCCCGGCCCACCGAGTGGCCCCACTTCACAGCGTATCCGGCCCTTTTGACGTTTCCCGCCGTCCAGCTCGAGGTGCTTCCCCTCCCGGGTCACTCGCCTGGCGGGGTGGTGCTCTACGACGCCAAGTACGGCATCGCCGCGGTGGGCGACTCCATCTTCGCCGGCAGCGTGGGGCGCAGCGACCTCCCCGGCGGCGACCCCGACAAGCTCTTCCACAACCTCGAGCGGGTCGTCATGTCCCTGCCCGACTCGACGCGCCTCCTGCCGGGCCACGGCCCCGCGACCACCGTGGGCGAGGAGAAGCGGTCCAACCCCTATCTGGTTTGAAAAAACTCCTCCCCCTCGCGGGGATTCTAATCCTGCTCGGCTGCGCCGTCGAGCCGGGACCTCCGCCGGGTTGCGCCTTCATAAAGGCGCTGCCCTCGGAGGATTTTTACGCCCTGGCGTTTCGGACGCTGGGCGACCCGGAGCGAGGCCCGGAGCTGGCCGCGCTCAACCGGGCGGAGGAGGGGGCGAGGCCAGCCGAAATTGACGGGCTGGTCGTTCCCGCCGGCGCGAACACCGACCAGCCGCCGTTCTACGACGCGCTGGAGGAGGGGGGCGGAGAAGGGGCGTGGCTCGCGGCGTCCCGGTTCGGAGTCCGCGGGGATATCGAGGGGGCGACGGCGTTTTTGGAGTCGGCCCTCGGGGAAGACCCTTACCAGGCGCGGCTGCGCTTTCTTTTAGGGCTGCTGCGCTTCCGTCAGGGGGAGGCCTGGCGCGCCGAGGTCCAGCTCCGGGCGGCCGCGTATCTGGCCCCCGCCGACGGGCGCCCGCACCTGGCGCTGGCGCTCCTTCTATGCGCCCTGGACCGGGGGGACGAAGCCCGGCGGGAGCTGTCGGTGGCGCTGGCCCTGGGCCCGACGGATGACCGCGCCTGGGCGGCGGCAGCGCTCCTGGCCGAGGCGCAGGGCGATTTAAAGGAAGCGGCGTTCTTGCTGGGCGAATTTCTCCGCCGCGGTCCCGGCTTCGGGCCCGAGCGGGAGCTTTTTGGGGACATGCTGGGGCTCATCGAGGGCGGGCTGGACCCGCTGGACCCCGCCTGGCGGTCGGGGCGCCTCCCCGTTCCCGACCCCCGCGACCCGGTCTTGGATCCGCCATAGAAGGGTGAACAAGGGGTTGAAGCCCCTTGTCTAAGTTTAAGAGCGGGCGACCGTGGACGGTTGCCCCTATGCTGAAAAGTCAATATCCGTAAATGTAGGGTGGCCCCTCTGCGGGCCGCCG
>DATKYS010000011.1 GCA_035528375.1 bacterium | reverse complement strand
AAAATGCGGCGGGGACTAAAGTCCCCGCCCTACATTCAGGCGCATGGCGGTGGTGAAACCAACGGGCGGGTCAGGAGACCCGCCCCTACGTCAATATCCGGCGAACCCCCGTAGGGGCGATGAGTCCACGGTCGCCCGCGTGTCCCCTCCCCCCTCTGGGGGGAGGGTTAGGGAGGGGGGTGCATACGGGTTAGAGTGAGGGCTGCCTTATAAAAACGGGCCGACCTGAACGGCGCGCCGTCGGTCTGCCCCAACGAGGCCGCCCCTCATTCGCACGACGCCGGGAGGGGCGGCGCCGACCCGGATTGGTGTATAATACACCGCAAACCGCGCCAGTCGCGGGACCTTCCCCAAAAAGCGCCAACAAATCGGGTCCCCTTGACCTCCAGGCTCGAAAGGTTCCAGCTTCCGGCGGTGGCAGGGCTGTTCCTCGTCTCCGGCGCCGCCGGCCTCGTGTACGAGGTCGTCTGGCTGCGTCAACTCTCCTTCGTGTTCGGCGTGACGAGCCAGGCGGCGACGACGGTCCTGGCCGCGTTCATGGGGGGGATGGCGCTGGGGAGCTGGCTTCTGGGCCGCGTGGCCGACCGGATGCGGCGGCCGCTCGCCTTCTACGCCTTCCTCCAGGCCGGGGTGGCCGCCACCGGGCTCCTCGTCCCGCTTTTACTCCAGCTCGCCCGACTCGTCTACGTCCCGCTCTACGGCGCCACGGGGGGGTCCGGATTCCTCTTCACCGCGGTGCGGGCCACCCTGGCGCTCCTGGTCCTGCTTCCCACCACCACGCTCATGGGGGCCACGCTCCCCGCCCTGGCCCGGCACACCAGCCGCACCCGGGAGGCCATCGGCCGCCGCACCGGCCTCCTCTACACCCTCAACACGGCGGGGGCCGTGGTCGGGACGCTGGTGACCGGCTTCTTTTTGATCGAGCACCTGGGGCTCTGGGGCTCGACCGTGCTGGCGGCGGGGATCAACCTGGCGGCGGCGGGCGGGGCCTTCGCCCTGTCGCGCGCGGCCTCGGCGGAGCTCAAGCCCCACCCGGTTCGGCGGACTGCACCGTCCGACAGGCGGGGACGCCTCCTCCTCTGGCTCTACGCGATTTCCGGCTTCGCCGCCCTCGGGCTGGAGCTGGTGTGGAACCGGATGCTCATCCTCTGGTTCTCCAACGTCACCTACACCTTCTCGGCCATGCTGGCGGTGTACCTGGTGGGGCTGGCGCTGGGCGGGGCCTTCGGCTCCTGGCTGGTGAAGCGGCTCAAGAAACCACAGCGGGCCTTCGTCTGGGGTGAAATCGGGGTGGCCTTTAGCGCGCTGGCGACCACGGGGCTGGCGCTCAACTGGCCTCTGGCGCTGGGCCGCGCGAGCCAGGCCGTCGTCGGGGGGCTCACCGGCTGGGGCTCTCTCGTGGCCAGCTCGCTGGTCCTGACTTTGATCGTCATGCTCCTGCCGACGTTTCTCTTGGGGATGCTCTTCCCCGTGGCGGTCCGGCTCTACGCCCGGGAGTCGGGCGGGGTGGGCCGGCGGGTGGGCGAGCTCTGCGCCGCCAACTCGGCGGGGACCATCCTGGGCGCCGTGACGACCGGCTTCCTGCTGATACCGCTCCTGGGGTTCCAGGGGAGCCTGCTCTCGTTGACGGGGCTGTCGGTGCTGGTGGCCGCGGCGGCGGCGTGGCGCTGGCTCGAAAAGAAAACCCTCGCCCTGACCTCCTGCGCCGCCACACTCGCCTTCGGCGCCCTCTGGCTCCCCTTCGACCGCCTGGGCGAGAATTTCCTCCGGGAAGGCGAGACGCTCCTCTACTACGACGAGAGCGAGTCGGGGACCGTGGAGGTGCGCGAGCGCGCCGACGACCCCGCCAACGGGGGGGTGACCACCCGCCGGCTGGTGATAGACGGGAACCAGGCCACCTACACCGCCGTGAGCGACATGCGCAAGAACCGGATGCTGGCCCACCTGCCCATGCTGGTCCACCCGGATCCCAGGGACGTGCTGGTCATCTGCTTCGGCTCGGGTTCCACCTTCGGCGCCCTGGCGGTGTACGACACGGTGGAACGGGTGGACTGCGTGGAGATAGCCCCGGCGGTGATAGAGTGCGCACCGTTCTTCGCAAAGTTCAACCTGGACGTGCTGGCCAACCCCCTGGCCCGGGTGATCGTGGACGACGGACGGAACTACCTGTTATGCACGGACCGGCGCTACGACGTCATCACCGCCGAGCCGATGCCGCCCGCCGTGGCCGGGGTGGTGAACCTCTACACGGTGGAGTACTACGAGCTGTGCCGGCGGACGCTCGAGCCCGGCGGGGTGTGCGCCCAGTGGATACCGCTCTACCAGCTCGCCGTGCGCGACGTGCGGATGCTGGCCGCGAGCTTCGCCCGGGTCTTCCCCCACGTCCAGCTCTGGCTCACCGGGGACGACATCGTCCTTCTGGGTTCCGGCGAGCCGCTGTACGCGGACCCGGCCCGCTTCGCCGCGGCGGCGCGCGACCCGGACATCGTGCGCACCCTGGCCGAGGTGGGGGTGCCGGGGCCCGTGGCGCTCCTGGACCGGCTGGCCCTGGACGACGCCGCCTTCCGCTCCTACGTGCGGGGTTTCGAGCCGGTCAGCGACGACCGCCCCGTCGTCGAGTACTCCGCCCCGCGCAACTTCCACGCCCCGGCCACCGTCCACGACAACCTCCGAGCCATCGAAACGTACCGCCCCTGATGCCGGACGGCATGGAGGGCGCCGGACGGTCGAACGGCGGGGTTCCCCGCCTCGGAGGAAAAGATGAAGTGGTTCCTGATTAGTCTGGCGGCCCTCCTGCTGCCGGCCTGCGGAACTCCAACCGACAATGGAGATGATGGTCCTGCCCCGGGGTGTGCCTATCTGACGGTTATCAACGGGCTGGAGGAAAGCATAACCGAGCTTAACTGTTATGGCCCCATAGGTGGGGAGGAACCCTGGTATAACTACATCATCATGTATGGGGAGGACCCCTTAATGCCGGGGGAAAGTGTGACTGCCGAGGTGGGGATTGGCCGATACAATCTAAATGCGACCGACAAATCACACGAGAATTACCATCGTTGGGATGTTAACGTAACCGAAGACGGCTACACCTGGGAGATTACGCTGGAGGATCAAGCCGATTAAATGCGCGTCGCCCTCTGCGCCCGCGGCTCGAAGGACCTCCGCGAAGTGAGCCGCGAGTCGCAACCGCGGGCCATGCGGGACCGGGCCGAGGCCGCCGGCGAAACGGTCGTTCTGGAGAAGGTTGACGGGGCGGTGAGCCACTTCGGCTTTTCTGTGCTATATTTATAGGGTTAGACATTACGAAAGCCCCGGGCAGGTGACCCCCATGAAGCTAGCCGATATGTTGAACGACTTCGCCCAGGCCACCCGCACACAGCTCGTCGTCCTCACCAAGGGCGGCATCGAGCGTCTCGGCTCCCCCAAGGACCACTGCCCCACGTTCTCCAACAGAGCGGACTCGCCCTGCCTGGAAGCGCTCACCAAGTCCCACGACCGGGTCATAGACTGCGGCGGGGGGTGCGCGGCGCTCAGCATCCACCCCGAGGTCCCGGGGCTGATGCAGATAATCATCTGCCGCCGGGGGGACGGTACGAAGAGCGACCTCGGCGTCCTCTCCCGGCTCCTCAGGCTCCAGCTCGCGCCCTACGCGGAGCTCAGCGTCACCGCCCCGGACAAAAATCCGCTCAACACCAACCTGCGCCTGGAGCTGGCCGCCCTCACGGGCCTGCGGGAGATGGAGAACCGGCTCGGGGCCGCGCTGGACCCCGAGACCTTCTTCGGCGATCTGGTCGCCTACCTGGGGGAGCTCTTCGGCACCGACGCCGCGGTCGCCCTCTGGCGCCGGCCCGACGGCGACGTGGGGGCCCGCGCCGAGGGGGTCAAGCTCCCCGGACGCCGGGGGCTCGAGGAGGCCTTCGACAAGCTGGGCAAGCTCCCCACCCGCCACACCCCGATCAAGCCCATGCAGAACAAGCACTTCCTGCGCTTCGAGGCGAGCTTCGACCTGAAGCCCGACTCCGGCGTGGGGATGGCCTTCGGCGAGATCCCCTTCGACTACCACGTCTTTATGGTCTGGAAGCGGCCCGAGGCGGCGGAGGAGCTCCTCGAGCGGCTGGAGACCATCCACGGCCAGCTCGCGGTCTTCGTGGAGCGCCTGGCCCGCCACTCGACCGTGGAAAGTTCGTATCTGGCCACGGTGCGCACCATGGTCAACGCGCTGGAGGCCCGGGACACCTACCACCGGGGGCACTCGGACCGGGTGATGCGCTACGCCGTGCGCCTGGGTCGGGCCCGGGGCCTCGGACCCGAGGAGCTGACCTCCCTCTCGTTCGCCGCGGTCCTGCACGACATCGGCAAGGTCGGCCTGGCCGAGGAGATAATCGGCAAGGACACCCCCCTGGACGAGGCGGAGTGGGTCGTGGTGCGGCGGCATCCCATCGTCGGCGAGGCGCTCGTGGGGGGCATCCCCTACCTGGAGGAGGCGGCCCGCACCATCCGCCACCACCACGAGCGCTGGGACGGCGAGGGCTACCCCAACCGGCTGGCCGGGGAGGAGATTCCGCTACCGGCCCGCATCCTGGCCATCGCCGAGTCTTACGACGCCATGACCTCGGAGCGGCCCTACCGCCACCCCCTGACCACCGAGCGGGCGCTCCTCGAGCTGGAGGGCAACGCCGGGGACCAGTTCGACCCGGAACTGGTGCCCCTCTTCATCGAGGGCCGATGCTACGAGGAACCGTAGCGCCGCCCGGGTCGGGAAAGCGCCGAAGAGCGCCGGAATTGGCGCAAGGACAACGATATCGGTTCTATTAAGTCTTGACAAACGGCCGACGGAATCTTTTAATTGTAGGCGTTTGTGGTACCGGCCGACCATACCAGGGGGCCCCCTATGGGAAAGAAAGAAAAACCCGCGGAAAAGCCCGAGCAGTGGGAAGAAAACCTCATATCGAGCCTGTCGCTTTCCCAATCCAAGGGCGATGACAAGCAGTTCCTGCAGATCCGCGACAAGCTCACCGAGCTCTTCACCAAGTCCGAGGGCATCCTGCAGGATCTCGCGAATGAGACCAAGCGGACGCAGGAAAACCTCGACCTCGTCAAGAAGAAGGGCAAGGAGATACAGGAGCTGACCGCCGGCCTGCGCGAGGTCTCCGGGTCCCGGGAACAGATAACCGCCGACCTGGACGAGATCCGGCTCACCTCGAAGGTCATCGAGAAGTCCAAGAAGCGCGTGCGGGACGTGGCGGGCAAGCTGGACACCGTGATCGCCGACACCGAGGAGAAGCTGCGGGGCTTCGAGAACACCCTGGCCGGCTACCGGGGGGAGCTCGACCGCCTCCTGAAGAGCGAGACGGGGGTCGCCAAGGCCAACCAGGAGCTGGCCAAGGTCTCCAGCCGGTTGGACCAGTTGGACGCCAAGGCCGCCGAGGTCGCCGACAACCTGGCCGACCTGAAGCGCGAGGGGGAGGAGATAACCAAGCTCCAGACCCGCCTGGAAGAGTCCGCCAAGAAGATAGACGGCATCACGGAGAACATGAGCGTCGTGGACAGCCGGACGGAGGGCTTCGTCGCCAAGCTCAACGAGCTGACGGGGGAGCTCAACGCCACCCGGGACGCCACGAAGAAAATCTCCGAAGACCTGGCCGAAATAGGCACCTACCAGCACAAGGCCGACGAGCTCAAGCAGTCCGTCGAGTACATCAAGAACAAGTTCAAGAGCCTGGACCGGGAGCGCGAGATAGTCGAGAAGGTGGCCGCGGAGCAGGCCCGGATCAACGTGGTCTTCTGGGACATCGAGGCCCAGGTCAACAAGATCAACCAGCAGATGGTCCAGGTCACGGAGACCCGCCAGGCCATAGACGCTCTGGAACAGCGGATGCAGTCCATCCTGGCCGCCAAGGGCGAAGTGGAGGCCGTGCTGGCGGCCACTAAGACGGCCCAGGCCGAGGGCGTCAAGGCCCGGGAGCTGGCCGAGCAGTTCAAGCTGGCCCTCCAGGAGATGGAGGAGGGCCGCCGCGAGCTCGCCAGCCAGCACCATCAGATCGCCTCACAGGCCAAGCAGCTCGACGAGATGGACGTCCACGTCAACACCCTCCGGGACAGGCTGACCGAGGTCGGCCAGTTCGAGGAGAAGTTGAACAAGCTCCGCATCGAGTCCGCCTCCTTCGACGACCGGCTGCAGGGCCTCTTCGACAAGCGCTCCGCCATGGAGGACGCCCTGGCGACCGCGGGGCGGCTGGGCGAGGAGCTCGAGCGGGTTCAGAGCGTGGAGAACCACCTCAGTTCCTTCCGCGACCGCCTCGAGGCGCTGAGCGCCCGCCTGGGGCCCGCCGAGGCCCGTCTCACCGAAATCGGCGCCCAGGAGGGCCGCATCCAGAACCTGCGCGGGGCGGTGAACGACCTCGAGGGGCGCCTCGGAGCGACGACCGAATCGTCCAAGGCCGCCCTGGACGGCCTGGAGACGATTAACAACTCCCGCCAGCGCATCGAGCAGCTCGCCGCGCGCTTGGACCGCCTCGACGAGCGCGAGCACCTCGTCGGAGACCACCTGGCCACCATCGAGCAGCGCTTCCAGACGGTCAAGACCCTCGAGGGGAAGATTGCCGACCTCAACCGGATGATTGACGACCTGGACGGGCGGTCCAAGGCCCAGCTCGAGCAGCGGGCCAAGGCGGACGAGCTGGACGCCAAGCTGGCCGATCTGGCCATCTCCCTGGAGCGGTGCCGCGTCGCCGGCGACGAGGTCCGCCACACGAAGGGCGAGGTGGACACCGTGGGGACCAAGGTCGAGGCCCTGCTGGCCAAGACCGCCGAGCTGGACGGCGCGGCCAAGGAAATCGAGGGGCTCGGCGAGCGGCTGGAGAAGAACCGCAAGGAGTCCCTGAAGGGGGTCAAGGATACCGAGCGTCTCGCCGCCGCCAACGCCGAGCGGTTGGAGCAGCTCAAGGAGGCGGGGAATAAAATCGGCGAGCGTCAGGAGGAAATCCGCCAGGCCGCCGAGGCCGCCGAGGCCTACGAGGCCCGCCTCGAGGGATTCAAGACGCGCCTGGCCGACCTGGACAAAAACCTCGACCAGACCGACAAAGGCGTCGTCGAGAAGAGCACCCGTCTGGCCGAGCTGGACTCGAGGATAAAAACCATCTCAAACGCCACCGAGCGCTCCGTCAAGCTCGACGCCGACCTCTCGGTGCTGGAGAACCGGGTCGAGGCCTTCAAGAAGCTGGAGAAAAAGCTCGCCGAAGTCGAGGAGCGGGCCAGGACCACCACGGAGCTCGTCACCTCCACCAGCGAGAAGCACCACCCGGTTCTCCTGCAGCTCAAGCAGGAATCAACCGACCTGTCGAGCAGCCTGAACGCGCTCCAGAGCTCCCTGGGCGGGCTCACCGAAAGCCTCAAGGAGATGGAGTCGAGGGCCAAGCTGGCCGAAAAGCTGGACAAGAAGATGAAGGACTTCTCGGTCCAGCTCGAGGATTTCCAGGTCCGCCAGCAGAACCTGGAGCAGGAGCTGGAGTCCCGGGAGGAGATGGCCAACGAGATAGAGCGGCTCCAGAGGCTGTTGAAAGAGGCGGAGACCAAGCTGAAGAAGCTCAGCTCCTCGTAGCGCGGGAGCGGACCGTCGGGCGATGAATGTAGGGCGGCCCCGTAGGACGAGTCCTCTGCGGGCCGCCTCTGATTACGGTGATGTAGGGCGGCCCCGTAGGACGAGTCCTCTGCGGGCCGCTACGAATTGCACTGACGTGGGGCGGACACGCTCACCGCCGTGCGCCGCCGGGTCGCGGTCTACGACGTCACCGACGGCTCCGGGTCGTGTTCTAGGCGGTTCCGTGGAAAAACGCGCACTCCCGAAGCCGCCCCCCCTGTGGACGGCCCGTTTCGGCGGATTATTGAAAGCGGCATTCCTATGGACAAGCTGACCCTGGCGCCCGCGACGTACCTCTACCCCGCCCCCGTCGTGGTGGTGAGCTGCGGCGTGGGGGAGCGGGCGAACCTCATCACCCTGGCCTGGGCGGCCAACGTCTGCGCCGACCCGCCCCAACTGGCCATCGCCGTCCGCCCGAACCGGCACTCCCACCCCCTGATAGCGGAGGCGGGCGGGTTCGTGGTCAACCTCCCCGCCGCCGGGCACGTCGGCGCGGTGGACTTCTGCGGCACCTTCTCCGGGCGGGACGTGGACAAGTGGAGAGAGACCGGCCTGACGCCGGTCCCCTCGGAGAAGGTCGCCCCGCCGCGCATCGGCGAGTTCCCCGTCAACATCGAGTGCGCCCTGCGCCACACGCTCCCCCTGGGCTCCCACGACCTCTTCGTGGGGGAGGTGCTGTCGGTCCACGTCGCCCGGTCGGTGGCGGGGGAGGACGGCCGCGTGGATTCCAACCGCCTGGCGTCGGTGGTCTACGGCCACGGCCGGAGCTACTACGGTCTGGGGGGGACGCTGGGGAAGGCGTTCCAGGCCCGCCGGAAGAAGGGGTGAAAAGCGGGTCCGCCGCCACCCCTCCGTCGCACCGATGACGGCGACCGCTAAGCGGTGAACATCCGTCCGTACTCCGCCACCGGCCCCCGGCGGATTCTTTTTTCCAGGTCGGTTTTTTCGAAGATGTCGTTCGCCTCGCCGCGGTAACGCTCCTCCCCGGCCGCGTCCCCGAGAGCCAGGGCCAGCCGCGCCCGCTCCTGAAGAATGAGAGCGCGGGCCGGAAGGAGCGTCCGGGAACGCTCGAGGCCCTCGGCGAGGGAACGCTCCGCCCCGTCGTAATCCCCCGCGAGCCGTCGGCACCGGGCCGTAATTTCCAGGCAGGCCGGGTCGTAGTGCTCGAACTCCCCCAGTCTCCGGAGTCCCTCCGCGATGAGCTCCCCCGCCCCGTCCGGGTCGCCCCCGAGCGCGGCGACGTCGGCCGAGTAGAAGTTCAGGGTGACCAGCTTCCGGGCGAAATTCGCCGCTTCGGCCCAACGGCGGCTCTCCTCCAGGGAAAGGGCCGCCTCCTCCAGCCGGCCCCACTCGGTGAGGATAATCCCCAGGCACGTGTAAGCGATGGATAGGTTGAAGGGCAGCTCGAGCTCGGTGAACAGGCGGACCGCCTCGCGCTGGGCCGCGACGCTCTCGGCGAAGCGGGCGAAGTCCCGGTACACCATGGAGACGTTGGTCAGAACCCCGGCGTGGTCCCGGGGCATCTCGAAGTGCCCGGCCCTCTCCAGGCACCACTCGTACCCCTCCAGCGCGTCTTTGTGGCGGCCGACCAGGGAGTCCGCGGTGGCCATGTTGGCCGCGGCCTTGACCCGGATAGCCTCGTCGCCGATCCGCTCCCCGATCTCGGCGGCCCGCCGCGCCAGCTCGCGCCCCTCATCGTACCGCTCCTGGCGCCAGGCGGTGATGGAGAGCTGGTTGAGAAGCCGGCCCAGGCGCTCCGGCGGCAGATTCGGCTCCAGGGCGGCCCGCAGAACACCCTCGGCCAGCTCCCAGTCGCCGGAGGGGGAGAGGAGCTGCACCAGGTCCCTGTCCAGGGAAAGCTCGGCCGCGTGGCGCTGGTCGGCCCGCGTGGCGAAGGGGGGAGCGGACTCCGGCAGGGTCAATTCCTCCGATCGGCAACCCAGGGCTTCGGCGAGACGTTCCAGGTTGTGCGCGGTGATCCACCGGACCTTCCCGGTCAGCCAGCGGCTCACGGTTTTCCGGCTCACCCGGACGAGCCGGGCCAGGGCCCACTGGCGCAGCCCCAGTTCCCGCACCTCACGGACCAGGCGGTCCGTGTCGAGCCGCACGGTGTCTTCCCTGCGCATCCGTGTCCCCCAATGTCCCTTGACCGGAGAGCGGAGGGCGGTTAACCTTAATCGGCAAAAGACCCCGAGCCGATTATAAAACGAGTTCAACGAGAGGTGTCTGGATGAAGACGGCGGTCGCGATTCTGTGCACCCTGTTCCTTTTCGGAGCCCCGGCCCAGGACGTCGGCGCGGAGGCGTCCTTCCCCGAGGGCGAGTGGGAGACGCTCAGGGGGCTGATGAAGACCGGCGGCGTCGAGGCGGTCGTCGGGTACGTCGCGGGCTTCGCCGACCCGGCGGAGCGCCTCGCGCTCTTCGGTTTCGCACGACCCGCCTTCGCCTACCGCGAATGGGCGGGCAAGAACCTGGACGACCTGGTGACGGTCGGCGAGGCGGGGATCGAGGAGGCGCTCAGACAGGCGGACCTCGCCGCCGACGATGACGCCCGGCGGGAGCTCGTCGAATGGGCCAACGTGGAGGCGTACAACCTGTCGGCGGATTTAGCCGAATGCTGGCCCGGCGACGACCTTCCCCGCGAGAGGCGCCACTTCGAAAAGGGCGTCGAGCTCGCCGACCGGTGCCTGGCCTGGCGGGAGGAGCTGGGGAAAGGACCCTTCGCCTTCTCGCTGGCCTACTGGGCGCGGGGGATGCACGACCTCTCGCTGTGGAACGTCGAATCGGCGCGGGGCGACTTCGCCGCCGCCCTGGAGTATTCGAAAACGTACGCCGTAGAGGAGGGCCTCCCGGCGGACTGCGTCCCCGGCGGCGAGTTCACCGTGATTCTCAACAACGGCTACCTGGGCCTGGCCCTCTGGATTCAAAAAGACCCGATGGGGCCGGTGCTCTACTACCGGGCCCTCGGGGCATTCCGGGGCACGGCGGCGGATTTTCCCGAGATGGCCGATGATGCGCAATTCGGCATCGAGCAACTGGAGAAGGTCCGCGGCATATTCATCGGCGAGAAGTAACCCGAAGGAGGGACGATGACCGAGAAGGAGTTCCCGGAGAACCACTGGGAGGAGATGAAGCGCCTGATGGAACGGGGCGGCCCGCGGGCCGTGATCGAGTTCGTCGCGGGTTTTCCCGACGACCTCGAGCGCCGCAAGCTCTACGCCTTCTGCAACCAGGCCTTCAGCATGCGGGACTGGAACGGCAAGAACTTCGACGGCCTGGTGGAGGTCGTGGAGGAGGGCATCGCCGAGGGGCTGCGCCAGGCCGCCGCGGCCGGGGATGCGGAGACGAGGGACAAGTGCACCGACTACGCCAACATGATGAGTTACAACCTGTCGGCGAATCTGGCCGAGTGCTGGCCGGGGGACGAGGAGCCCCGCGAGCGGCGCCACTTCGAAAAGGGCCTGGAGCTCGCCCGGCGCTGCGTCGCCTGGCGGGGGGAATTGAAGAAGGCCGCCGGGCCATTCTCCATGGCCCACTGGGCCTGCGGGATGCACGCCCTGTCGCTGGGGAATGCGACCGCCGCCCGGGAGGATTTCGAGAAATCCCTGGACTACGCGGTGAAGAACGCGCGGGAATCCGGCGCCGTCGCGGAGTGCGCCTCGGGGGGCGATTTTTCGGTCGTCCTCGGCCACGGCTACCTGGGCCTGGCCCGCATGGCCGCCGGAGACGCGGTCGGGAGGGAAATTTACGATAATGCCGTGGACGCCTTCCAGGCCACCGTGGAGGACTTTCCCGAAAAGAAGGACGACGCCCGGTTCGGCCTGGACCAGCTCCGGTGGGTGGAAAGTCGGGTGCTCGGCCGCCTGAGCGGTTGACCCCGCCGCTTTTTTAATCGCGGCGGCCCGCAGGGGACTCGTCCCACGGGGCCGCCCAACGTTTTGGAATCGTACGTTGCCATCGTAGGGGCGGGTATCAACACCCGCCAGCCGTTTTTTACCCCCCACCCCGGCCCGTAAGCGCGCTTCCCCCCGGAGGGGGAGGGGGAACGTAGGGCGGGGGCTCCTGCACTAGGCGATTTTACCCTCACCCCAACCCGTAGGCGAGCCTCTCCCTAGAAGGGAGAGGGGGACGTATCGCCCCTCACCCCGTACCACGCCCTGCAATTGGGATGATGTAGGGCGGTCCCTCCGCGGGCCGCCGCGTTTTGCGCTGGCGTAGGGGCGGACCTTCAGGTCCGCCCGCGGGCCGACCTAAAGGTCGGCCCCTACAAGGTTGATTCGCGATTCACAACCAACCCGTAGGGGCGGGTGTCCTCACCCGCCCGTTTTCAATTGAACCCCAAATGTAGGGCGGGGCTTCTAAACCCCGCCGGTTTCGCTTCACTCCCCTCCCTAACCTCCCCCCAGAGGGGGAGGGGATACGCAGAAGCCCCCACCCCGGTCCGCAGGCGCGCCTCTCCGCTGATGTAGACCCGCCCCGACGAAACGGCCCCGAAGGTGCTATAATTACTATCGTTGAAAACGATGCACCTTTCACGACGGGGAGAACCAGTGAAACGATTGCCGGTGCTTCTGCTACTGACCGCGCTGGGCGCCCCCGCGGCGGCCGAAGAGGTCGTCATCGGCGAGATGGACGCCGGCTGCGCCCTGCCGTTCTGCGGCGGGTGAGTGAACTCCTACCGCGTCCAGGACCTGGTACGCAATTACGAGATAGGCGCCCCGGGGACCATCACCGGCGTCGCCTACCAGGCGGACGACGACGCCATGAACGCCCAGTTCAACGCATTCCAGATGAAGCTCTGCCACACATCGCTGGACGAGCTCACCAGCTCCTTCTCGGGCAACTACGACGGCAACGAGCCCGCGCTCGTCTCCGAGCAGGACCCCCTCATCCTCGACGCCGTCGCCGACGAGTTGTTCGACATCCCCGGTTTCACGCCCTTCCGCTACGACGGCGTGGGCAACCTCCTCATCGAAGTGCGGTGGATGAACGACAACGGGACCGACCTCGAAACCTGGGTGACGAACACGGACATCTACCGCCTGCTCTACCACAAGTATCTCGACGAGGACGAAGGCATTCTGGAGATGATTTACCACCGCTTCCGCATCACGATCGAGTTCGACCAGGCCGTCGAAGAGGTGAGCTGGGGAGTCATCAAGGCGGGGTTCTAGGCCACGCTCGCGGGAAAAGACACGGGTAGAGCGCGACCGCTCCGCGGAAGGCCGCTTTAGAAACTGAACGATACCCCTATCCGAGAGCGAGGTTTCCGATGGGCGTCACGCTGTCCGCCGTCATCCACCGCCGGAGTGCGGCGTGGCTGGCCCGCTGCCCCGAGGTGGGCACCATGTGCCAGGGTGCCACCTACGGGGAGGCGCTGGCCAACCTGAAGCGGATAACCGAGGAGTACCTGAAGAGTTTCGCCCTGCCGGAGGATTTCGACCGGGCCACGCTGGCGACCTTTGAGGTCGAGTCGCCGAAGCCGCCCGCCGGGGGCGAACCGTCGGTTTAGGCTTTCGGGCGGCGGATGTACGTAGGGGCGGGTGTCCACACCCGCCCGATTTCGCCAAAATGTAGGGCGACCCCGTAGGACGAGTCCTCCGCAGGCCGCCGTGTTTTCTACGTTCTCAATCCCGACCCTCACCCTAGCCCTCTCCCACGGGGAGAGGGAGACCGCGGGCCGACCTGAAGGTCGGCCCCTACGGGTCGGATTCGCGGCGGATGGACGTAGGGCGGGGATTCCCATCCCCGCCGCTTTTTTCTAAGGCAGCCCTCACCCCCATCCCCTCTCCCACGGGGAGAGGGGGGCCGGGGGCCGCCGCATTCACGTTCCCGACCCTTACCCTCACCCTAACCCTCTCCCTAAGAGGGAGAGGGGACCGCTACACCCCTCACCCCGATCCGCGCCCGTTACGATGACGTAGGGCGGCCCTTCTACGGGCCGCCGTGTTTTCTACGTTCTCAATCCCGACCCTCACCCTAGCCCGTAGGCGCGCCTCCCCCCAGAGGGGGGAGGGGGCATCTTACCGCGCGACGACCAGACGCCGCGTGAGCGACCCGTTATCCGTCGCCAGGCGCACGAGGTACACCCCGGCCGGGAAACCCTCCGTATCCCAAGAAACTTCGTGCCGCCCCGCTGCCAGCTCCCCCTCGACGAGCGTCGCCACCCGCCGGCCCGCCAGGTCGTAAACGTTTAATTCCACCGGTCCGCCCTCGGGCAGGTTGAAGCCGATGGTGACCGCCGTCGCGGCGGGGTTCGGGTACGGCTCGGCCATCGCCAGCGGCTCGCCGGGGACGAGCCAGTCCGCGGGCCCGGCGGTGAACTCCAGGTACAGTCCGTCGGCCGCGTGGGCCACCAGGCGGTAGGAGTAGCTCCCCGACCCGGGCAGCGACCGGTCCAGAAAACGCCCCGAGGCCGGCAGCAGCCACTCGTGGAGCTTCGTCTCGCCCAGGCCGTCCCGCCGGTAGAGCTCCACCCCCAGCACGTCGCCCCCCGTCTCCCAGTTGACCAACAGGCCGTCCCCCGCCGCGCTCACCTGCGCCTCGGCCCGGTCCACCGCCGTGCAATCATCGGAATCGCACAGCAGCCAGTAACCTGGGTCGAGCTCGACGGATTCCACGTCGTCGTCCAGGTCGAAGGAGAACTCCTGGCTCCGCTCGTCCATCCACACGGTGACGACCTCGTCGGAGCGCGAGGCGTAGTCCACGCCGAAATCCACCGGCACCTCGAAGACGTAGGGCGTGTCGCGGTCGGTGGACTGGACCTGATCGAGGTGCAGGTGGAGGACGGTGTCGGGGCCGGAGCCGGAGGTCCACCACCACCACTCGAACTCGGGGTGGCCCGCCTGGTACACCCACTGGTCGAAGAACCAGTCCATGTCGGAATCGGTGTGGTGCTCGTTGCCGTCCCAGAAGTCCTCGGTGTTGTCCTTGAGAATCCCGGTGGTGGCCCAGGAGTAGCGACGGTCGGCCTGGTAGTCGGCCAGGCAGGCGTAGAAATCGCCGTCGCCCATGAGGTGCCGCAGCATGTTCAAGACCCAGGAGCCCTTGTAATATGGCAGGTAGCCGAAGATGGGGTCGGGGTCGTAGATGGGCGAGCGGTTTCCGTAGTCGCCGGCGTTGTAGCGGTTACGGTGGATCAACAGCCGGGCGCGGCGCCCCTCGTCGCCATCCTGGTCCTCGTCGTAGATGACCTCGCAGTAGCTGGCGAACCCCTCGTTGAGCCAGCACTCCTTCCAGGTGTGGGCGGTGACCGCGTCGCCCCACCACTGGTGCGACATCTCGTGGACGAAGATGATGTAGTTCACGCCGGAGCCGTTCACCAGGGAGGCCAACAGCGAGATGCAGGTCTGGTGCTCCATCCCGCCGTAGGGCAGGGGGCTCACGCAGTACCCCGCCCGCTCGAAGGGGTAGCTCCCGAAGAGATCCTCGTACACCCCCATGCAGGTCGGCACCGTGTAATCGAAGTCGGCGTGGGCGTCTTCCTCCATGCCGGGGTAGACGTAGTAATCAATGGGGATGTCGGCGTCGCCGTAGAAGTGCCTGCGGTAGTGCGAGTAGTCCGTGGCCGAGAGCATGATGAGGTAGGGCGCGATGGGGTCCCGGGTCTGGAAGGTCACACGGTGCTGTCCGCCGCCCACCGACTCGTCGGAGACCTTGTGCCCGTTCGAGGTCACGTCGTAGGCCGTTCCGATGGTGACGACGGTGGTCGAGGGCGCCTTTTCGAAGTTCCAGTCGCGGCAGGGGAACCAGTTGCGGGTGACGTCGGGGCAACCGCAGGTGTACACGATCCCGCCGTTGTCGGTCTCGTACCACATCCCGTCCGTGGGGTCGCCGTGGTAGGAGACGGAGATGGAGGTCTCCTCACCGGTGTCCAGGGGGGCGTTCAGGGTGACCGTCAACAGGTCGTCGGAGTAGGTGTAGGAGCAGGGGGAGCCGTTCTCCAGAACGTAGTCCACGGTCAGGTCCACCAGGTCCAGGACGACCTGGGTCAGGCCGTCCTGGTCGCTGACGATTTGCAGGTCCGTCCGCGTGTCGGGGCTGGTGATGAGCGGCGAGCCGCCGGGGTCGAGGGTCAGGGAGATGTCGTAACCGATGGTGTGGTAGGAGACGTCCTCCTCGGTGGGCGGCGGGAGTCCCTCCGCGGCCTTGATGGCGCGCGAGGCCAGAACCTGGTTCCACCAGTCCTGGGGGTCGGCGGGCTCGATGGGCGGGTGGGCCGCCGCCAGGGCGGCCAGGAGCATGACGGTAAGAAGTACGTGACGCATGGCAAACCTCCGGTTTCGTCCGAGGTCATATTAGCACATCGGCGGGCGACTCCGTTCCGTGTGACGCAAATTGCGATGACGTAGGGGCCGACCTTCAGGTCGGCCCACGGGCGACCGTGGACGGTCGCCCCTACGTGTTGTCAACCGTCGTGCGCCGACGTAGGGCGGGGAATCCTTTCCCGCCGCGTTTACCCCTCTCCCTAACCCTCCCCCCAGAGGGGGGAGGGGACATGCGGCAACCCTCACCCTATCCCGCGCCACGCTGCGATGACGTAGGGCGGCCCCTCCGCGGGCCGCCG